>DASPMH010000146.1:0-8031 GCA_035627175.1 Terriglobales bacterium
TGTCGGCGCTGGTGAGGCTCTCAGGCTGAACAGCTCGCGCCTGTCACCCAACCTTCACACGCGAGTAACCGGCCCCGAACAGTTGGCGGACTAAAAGCCCGCCATCCTGCGATGCGCGAAGAACTCCTGTGAAAGCTGCACCCAAACCGCGATGAACCGTCGCACCCAGCGCATGAGCAACGAATTCCGGCCAGAGGGCCGCCGCAATCGCTCGCGGCTGTCGCTGCTCCTATTCATTGGCTGGTTAATATGCTCGCTAACGCGGCCTCTCTTGGCGCAGTCAAATGAAGACGGGACTCTTACCGGAACCGTCTACGACTCCGTCAGCGGCAAGCCACTGCCAGACGCCAAGGTCGACGCGCTCGAGCCCGCGCGCGCGGTCGCGGTGGACAAGCAGGGCGCTTTCCGACTCGTTCTACCGGCGGGCACGCGCAAGCTGCGGATCTCGGCGCCGAATCACGAGTCACGCACCATCACCGTCGACGTGCTCGAACGGCAAACGAGCAGTGCCAGTGTTGCGCTCAAGAGCGCCGGAACGGTGCTGGAGATCGTCGACGTCTTCGCCCAGCTGGCACGCGGCACCGAAACGGCCCAAGTCGAAGAGCGCAAACAGGCGGCAACAGCATCGGAAAACATCAGTGCCGAGGCGATCCAGCAATCGCCGGACTCCGATGCCGGTGAGATCGTCCAGCGTCTCTCCGGCATCACCGTCAAGCACGACAAGTTCATCTTCGTCCGCGGCTTAGGCGAACGGTACAGCTCGGCGCTGCTAAATCAGAGTCGGCTGCCGAGCACCAACCCCGACAAGCGAGTCATCTCGCTCGACTTCTTCCCCGCCAACTTCATCGAGTCGCTGTCGATCACCAAGAGCTACACGCCCGATCTGCCCGGCGATTTCTCGGGCGGCCTAGTCGATATCCGGTTGCGGGAACCAGCCGAGGACCTGACCTACGGCATCGGCATCTCGACCGGCGGCAATACCGAAACGCTCTTCCAGGATTTCGAGACGTACAAAGGAAGCGATACCGATTACTTCGGCTTTGGCGCGAAGTACCGCGAGCTGCCGGAGATATTCGGCGACGCGATTCTCGAGCCACCGACCGCCGACACCACCGCTCGCCAGCGCAAGCTTCACAGCTCGTTCCGCAACATCTGGGACACCGACACCACCACCGCGCCGCCGAATCTCGGGATGAATGTCCACATCGGCGATTCGTTCGGTCCGTTCGGGTTCAACTTCGGGGCCGTCTACGGCAACGCCTACAATGTCCGCCGCGGCGAAATCGCGCGCACCTTTTTCACGGAAGAAGGAGTCGACGAGTTCAAGGAGGGCAGTCGCCAGTATCAGGGCACCAATTTCTCGTACGATCGCAGCCGCTTGGAAACCCAGCTCGGTGGTCTGCTGACCGCGTCCTACCGCCTCAGCGATAAGCACAAGCTCGCGCTACGCTCCTTCGTCAATCGCAACTCCTCAGACGAAGTGCTCGACGGCAGCGGTCACAACGACAACCGGGAAGGATTCGAGACATTCTCGACTCGCTTGCTGTACCGCGAGGAGCAACTCGGCTTCGGACAGGTTTCGAGTGAGCATGATTTTGACGTCGTGCGTTTCGATTGGCGCACGGCTGTTTCCGAGACGAGGCGTGACGATCCCGATACTCGCTTCATACGCCGTTCGCGGCCGCTCGAGATGCCGGGCAGCACGCCATTGATCGATTTCGCTTCGCCGTCGCTGCTACGCACGTTCGTCGATCTGCGCGAGACAATGACGGACACGGCCCTCGACATGACGGTGCCGTTCCGCACCGCGCTGCCATTCACAAGCATTTGGCGCGGCCTCGATGCGAAGGTGAAGGCCGGCATCGCCTATACGCTGCGCGACCGCAAGATGGAGTTTCGCCGCTTCGGCTACACCCAACAGGGGGTCACCAACGATCTACTGGCACTTCCGGTCGAAGAGCTGCTGGCACCAGAAAACATCGGCACCACCAGCGACGGTGCGCCACTGGAATTCAGTGAGCGTACACAGCCAGCAGACAATTTCGCGGCAACCCACGAGATCGCGGGTACCTACGGCATGCTCGAGCTTCCCTTGATCGAAAACCGCCTGCGCGCAGTTGGCGGCGTGCGCCTGGAATACTCCTACATCCGCACCGGCGGTTTCGATCGCAGCAGTCGACCGCTGAGCTCGATCATCAACGACCTGGACCCAATTCCGGGATTCAATCTGATCTATGCGCCCCGCGACGACATGAACCTGCGCTACGGCTTCAGCCGCACCGTATCGAGGCCGGAGTTGCGCGAGCTTACGCCTACTGAGTTTCCGGTGCCCGACGGCGAACGTGCCATCGAAGGGAATCCGGACCTGGTGTCGTCGAGCATCGACAGCCACGACCTACGCTGGGAGTGGTTCCTCACAGAGATCGAGCTGTTGTCGCTGAGCGTCTTCTACAAGGACATCTCGGACGCAATCGAGCAGGTAGCCGAAGGTCGCAATTCCAGCGTGGTGGACTCGTTCGTCAACACGGACGGCACGCTCTGGGGTCTCGAATTAGAAGCTCGCAAAAATCTCGGCTTTCTGTCTTCGTGGTTGCCGCAGCGGCCGTGGCTGCAAGCAGCGGGGTATCAACTCGGCAATCTCACCTTCCTGATCAATGCCTCGTACATCGACTCTCAGGTCGATGTACCGAAGCTGTCGGATGACATCGTCTGCCCGCCACCGGGCTCACCGGATCGACCGGACGAATGCGGGCGCAATCACACCAACACCAGTCGCGCCCTACAGGGGCAGTCTCCCTTTTCGATCAACGCATCGCTTGAATACGCGCCGGAAGACTGGGGCCGCTTTCGGGTGCTGTACGGCACCGTCGGCCGTCGCATCGTCTCCGCCGGCGTCGACGGCTTACCGGACATTTACGAAGAGCGGCGCGATCAGCTCGACTTCGTGTGGACCGGCTTGATCAACCCGTTCGGTGTGCCGCTCGACGCCAAGGTCAGCATCGAAAATCTACTCAATGACGAGCACCAACAGACCCAAGCCGGCATCGATACCAGTCTCTATCAAGTTGGTGTCCGCTTCGGCCTGGGGCTCTCTTACAAGTTTTGAAGTCAGGAGGACTCTATGTCGAACCTTCATCGTCTAACGATCACCGTTGCCGCCCTAACCGCCGCAATCCTCGTCGTGTCGGTGCGCGTCGAGGCGCAGTGCCTCGGCGATTGCAGCGCCGATGGCTCGGTGACAGTCGACGAAATCATTACCGGCGTCAACATCGCTCTCGGTACCGCCGAGCTTTCGACATGCACGGTGCTCGACGGCAACACCGATAGCGCCGTCACCGTCGATGAGATTCTGACGGCGATCAACTTCGCGCTGACCGGCTGCATCGCCGGCGGTCGTTGTGGCGATGGCACAGTCGACTTCGCCGACGGCGAGACTTGCGACGACGGCAACGCCGAGGATGGCGACGGTTGTCCGGCCGATTGCCGGATCGAAAGCTGTGAGCCGAGCGGAACGATGACCGAGCTCAAGATCGCATTCTCTGTTCCCGCCACCTCGGAGGCGACGGCGCTCACGGTATTCGTGCGTTACCCTGATGGGGTGGTGCGCATTCCGGGTGCCGGGAATGATCCGCAGGTGGGCGCGCGCATCTTCGACGCACCGACGACCGTCTCGCTGACCCCCAACGATCTCGATTATGCCCTGCGAGTGGTCGCCTTCAGCCCTGACCTTTCACCGATCACGCCGGGCACCTTCTTCACCATTGCTTTCGACAACTGCAGCGGTAGTCAGACGCCGGCGCTCGTGGACTTCGAGTGCATCGTCGAGGATGCCGCCGACATCAATTTGGATCCACTGACGGATGTCACCTGCAGCGTCGGCTTCTGACGTAACCGATGGCCCTACACACGGATCGCGGCTCGACGCCGAAGCCTGCCGGCAAGCTCTACATCGTAGACTTTGATCGCTGTGTCGGCGCAGGCGCACCGACTGCGGACGACGACTTTGCCTGTACCGTCGAGGGTTGCTCGGACGGATTCGGCGCGATCACCGATTGCGGATGCGAGATCACGGCGAGGCCGTAGGAACGACATGCAACTGCGCAACCATTTTCTGGGTTTACTGCTGTCGGCACGTGCAGCTCTGACGGTTTTGCTACTACTGTCCTGCTCCGCCGGCTGTGGTAGCGACAGCAGCGGCCAACCGTTCGTTCGCTGCGGCAATGGTGTTGTCGACGGTGGCGAGCAGTGCGACCCCGCCTTTCGCTGCGTGCGCGGCAATGTCGGCGCCTGGTGCGCCAGCGACGAGGATTGTGGCGGCGAAAGCGAGTCGTGCCCATTCAACGACAACGGCGAGTGCCTCAGCACCTGTGTGTGGGCCGCTTGCGGCGATGGACTGTTGCATGCGGGGGTCGAGCAGTGCGACGGAAGGAGTTTCGGGGGCGCCAGCTGCGCCACCCTGGGGTTCGACGTTGGCCGATTGAGCTGCACCGCGAGTTGCTCGTTCGATGCGAGCGAATGCGGGAGTCCGTTGACTCCCACTGCCGTTGCTCCGCCCACCTCGACCGCAACCGCGACGGCGACGGCGACTCCGACGGCGCTGCCGAGCTGCGGCAATGGCGCAGTCGATCCGGGCGAAACGTGCGATGACGGCAACACCTTGGACCGCGATGCCTGTCCGCGCGATTGCAACATCGCCGCCTGCGATGCGGGCGACGAGCGCGTCAACGTCTTGGTCTCGTACAGCACGCCGGGAGGCCGTGAGCCGAGCTCCTTATCGGTTCTGCTGACGTACCCCGATGGTGTGGTCAGCATTCCCGGCTCGCGCAGTGATGTGTCGGTGCGGGAGCGGGTGACCGGTACTCCGGCCGGCGCTATCGCGGCCCGCAACGATCTCGATTACCAACTGCGGTTGGTGCTCTCGCTCGCTCCGAGCATTCCTGCAGGACCTTTGTTCGCTGTACAGTTCGATCTGTGTCGCGCCAGCGATTCACCGGTATCGTCGAGCTTCGGATGTGAGATCGAGAGGGCGTCGGATAGAAACGGCCCGATCACCAGCGGGGTCGAGTGCGAGGTGTCTGTCGCGCCCTGAGCGACGCGACGATTGTGGCGCATGCGATCAGCAAAAACGCGTCGAGCCTGAGCGATGGCGAGCAAGGTGATTGCCGTCATTGAAGACGATGCGGATGTGCGCGAGCTCCTCCGGCACCATCTCGAGCGAGAAGGCTTCGCCACCATCGGCGCCTCCGACGGCGCTAGCGGGCTCGAGTTGGTCGAGCGCCAGCAGCCGGCGTTGGTGCTGCTCGATTGGATGATGCCCGGCATGCTCGGCGTCGAGGTTTGCCGGCGCCTGCGCAGCAATCCGGATACCGCACAAATCCCGTTAATCATGGTCTCTGGGAAGGCCTCGGAGGTTGACCGGGTGGTAGGGCTCGAGATCGGCGCCGACGATTACGTCGTCAAGCCGTTCAGCATGCGCGAGCTCGTCGCCCGCATCCGGGCGGTGCTGCGCCGATTGGACCCGCCGGCGCCTGCTGTGTCGTCACAGGCCTATCAGCGCGGTCGCCTCAGAATGAACTTCGATACCTACGAATGCTTCCTAGACGATCGACCATTGGCCTTATCTCTGCGCGAGTTTCAGCTGCTGAAGTTCTTCGTCACGTCGCCCAACCGAGTCTACAGCCGACCGCAGCTTCTCGACCTCGTCTGGGGTCAGGAGGTAGAGGTCGGCTCGCGTACGGTGGACGTCCACATCCGCCGCCTACGCCGGCATCTTGAGAAGGACGACGCGCACCCTGAGCTTATCCAGACTGTGCGCGGGATCGGCTACCTGCTGAATGACGGTGCGTTGCTGTAGCTGCGCGTCGGTTGATCATGCGCGAGGAGAAGCTCGCGAGACCCGCGAACCTGCAGAAGATCCGGAAACCACTTCGGACATCGTGGGGGGAATCGAGCAGGTGCAGTGCCTTCTGGACCGTTTGCCCTGTGGAGGACCGCGGCAACCATGGAAAGCAAGGAAGACGGCGCGCCCGAAGAGCGCGCGCTACAGCCGGAAGATTGTTGACCCCTGGCGGGGCACTGTCGTACTCCCGGCGGATGCGAACCTTGTGGCGCGGATCTCTGGTGCTGCTCGCTTGCCTGGCGCTGGCTTGCGGGGATGGCGATGACGACGATGCGGCGAGTGCGCCGCAGGTGCAGGCCGGTATCGCCGAGGTGCGTATGCCGGCGCCGGTCGGCATCGGCACCGTCGGCTTCTTCGGGGTCAGCGTCGAGGCCGAGCCCTCGCCCTTTGCGCGCCGCTACCCCGCTACCGTCCGCGCCCACGGCTACCCGAGCTTCCGCGCTCTGGTGATCTCGCGCGGGCCGGGCGAAGAGGTCATCTTCCTGCGCGGCGATCTCGTCGGTGTCTTTCAACAATTCCGCCGCGCCGTCGTTCTCAACGCCGAAGCTCGCCTCGGCCGCTCGATCGACGATGCGCTGATCTTCGGCGCGACCCACACCCACTCCGGACCGGGCCGGATCCTCGATGGCGGCGGCGTCTTCGATCTGATCGCCGACAGCTTCTTTCCCGAGTTCTACCAGCGCATGGTCGAAGCGGCCGCGACCGCGATCGTTGACGCCTACGCCAACCTCGCTCCGGCACGGGTCGGTTATGCCGTGCTCGCCTCCGCCGCGGCGCACTCCGATCGGCGCTGCGAAGACGGCCTCGATCACACCAACGATGCCTTGCCAGTGGTTGCCGTCGAGCGCGCCGGCGAGATCGACGCGGTGCTGGTCTCCTACGCGGTGCACAGTACCGCTCTCGGCATCGACCAGCTCACCTTGTCGCGCGACGTCGCCGGCGCGATCGAAGAACAGGTCGAAGGCCGCTTCGATCACCCGGTGCTGGCGCTGTACTTCAACTCGTGGGGCGCGGACATGTCCCCGGGCAACCCGGAGGTCCCGCTGCAGATCGGTGCGACCGAGCCCAATGGCTACGAGCGCATGAACAAGGTCGGCTACGAGGTTGCCGCAACGGTGCAGCAAGGGCTGGCCGGCATCGCCTGGCAAGACGATCCCGAGATCTTCGCCGAGGTGCAGCGCTTCCCGCTCAATCGTGCCGCGATCGGCTACGGACCAGGCGAGTTTCCCTTCGAGTACGGCGGCGTCTTCTGTGGCGGACTCAACAGCAGCGTCGACTGCGATCCGCTGACGACTCAGCCCGGCATCGATCAGCAGTGCATTCCCTTCCCAGCGAGCAACCCGGTGCCGCCGCAGACCGAGATCTCCGCCGGGCGCATCGGCGAGCTGGCCTTCGTCACTTTCCCGGGGGAGCCGGGGACGTTGCTGGCGGAGGAGCTGATCGGTCGGATCGAGCAGCGCTTCGGCGAGCAGCCGGTGATGCTGCTCGGCTACTCGCAGGATTACACCGGCTACTCGATCCTCGAGGACGACTGGCATCAGGGCGGATACGAGGCCGGCGGTGGTCTGTGGGGACCGCGCCAGGGCGAGTATCTGGTCGACGCGGCGGAGCGGGTTTTCGAGCGCGTCGTCGTCGCGCGCGCGCCGTCCGACCCGAACGAGCCGGCGCCGCTGCCGCCGTTCGACATCGACCCCTTCACCCCCTACGCACCAGCGGCGGGCGAGGCGGTCGGGACGATCGCGACCGATGTCGCCGCCAGCTACGGCGCCAGCGAGGTGGTGGTGCTGACGGTGCAGGGCAGCGATCCGTGGCTCGGGGCTCCGACGGCGACCCTGGTGACGGGTCAGGGCGAGCCGGTGCTGCACGGCGGCCAGCCGATCGACAGCAACGGCTACGCCTTTTGGATAGACCTGGTACCCCAGCCGGGCTACCGCGAGGCCCGCACCGCGCCCAGCCGCACCTTCCTGTGGACCTTCTCAATGCCGGTCTCGCAGACGGTGCCCGGCCTCCTGCCGGATCTCGGCGGCGGGACGTATCGGCTGAGGGTGACCATTCCGACGGCGACGGGCGAGGTCGAGGCGACCAGCTCGGTCTTCACCATCGCGTAACCCTCTGGAAGTGTGCGCCCCTTA
>DASPMH010000147.1:0-7342 GCA_035627175.1 Terriglobales bacterium
ATCATCCCAGCTCGGAAGTGCTGGTGGTCGACGACGGCAGCACCGACGCAACGGTCGCCGTAACTCGCCAGCACGTCGGCGATCGCGCCAATCTGAAAGTCCTTTCGTACTCGCCCAATCGCGGCAAGGGGTACGCGGTCCGCTACGGGCTCGCTCGTGCCGAGGGCGAGCTGGTGCTCTTCTCCGATGCCGATCTGTCGACTCCGATCGAGGAGATGGAGAAGATGCTGGCGGCGATCGATCAGGGATACGACATCGTCATCGGCAGCCGGGCTCATCAGCTCGCCGAGATTCGCAAGCGCCAGCCGCTGTATCGCGAGCTTGCCGGCAAGTTCTTCAATCTGGTCGTCCGCGGCATGGTGCTCCCCGATCTGCACGACACCCAATGCGGCTTCAAGCTGTTTCGCCGCAGCGCGATCGAGCCGGTGCTCGGCTATCTGCGCAACGACGGCTTTGCTTTCGATGTCGAGATCCTCGCGCTCGGCCGCGCCAAGGGACTGAAGATCCTCGAGGTGCCGGTGGTGTGGGTCAACTCGCCGATGTCGCGGGTGCGCTTGAGCGCTGCGACCAGGGCCTACTTCGATTTGCTCGACATCCGCCGGCGCGCCCAGCAACTCGCGGCCGGCGCGCTACCGGCCGCCACCGGGGTGGGATTGCCGCAGCGGTGATCTCGCCCGCCGACCGCGAATGATCGAGTGATGCGCCGCGCCCTGCCGTGGATCTGTTTTGCCGCCATCGTCGTGCTCGCGGCGGTGCTGCGCATCTACCAGCTCAGCGAATTGCCCGCGGGCTTCTACTGCGACGAAGCCGGCCTCGGCTACAACGCCTACACCATCGCGAGCCAGGGCACGGATGAGGCCAACAAGCGCTTCCCGCTGTTCTTCTGGTCGTTCGGCGTCAGCTACAAGAACCCGGCCTTCATCTATGCCGGTGCGCCGCTGGTGGCCTTGTTCGGCCCGACCGAGCTCGCCATTCGTCTGACCTCGGCATTGTTCGGCCTCGGCACGGTCATCGCCATGTTCTTCCTCGGCCGCGCCGTGATGGGCGTATGGGCCGGTGTGCTGGCGGCGTTGTTCCTCGCCGTCGTGCCCTGGCACCTGCATTTCAGCCGCATCGCCTTCGAGCTGATCTCCTTCCCGTTCTTCTTCGTCATCGGTCTGACCAACTTCGTTCGCTACACCCAGGGCCGGCGCACGCTGTGGGTCGCGATGCTGTTCTTCGGCTTGTGCTTCTACGCCTACAAAATCGCCAATCTGTTCGTGCCGCTGTTCGTCATCGGCGCAACCTTGCTTTACCTGCCGACGCTGTTGCGCCGCTGGCGCGAGAGCTTGCTCGCCTTCGTCGTGCTCGCCGCGGTGATTGCGCCGGTTGCCTATTTCGAGCTCAGTCATCAGGAGCTCAGCACCAAGTACTTCAGCAATACCACCCATCTCCGCCCGGGCGAGTCGCTGGCGACCCAGGTCGATCGCACCTGGCGCTACTACCAACAGTTTTTCTCGCGCGAGTTCCTCTTCGAGAACGGCGATCCGATCGTTCGTCATGCGGTGCGCGGCTTCGGCGAGCTCTACGACTTCTACCTGCCCTTCCTGTTGGTCGGCATCGTCGTCGCGCTGATGCGTCGTGACCGCGCCAGCAAGCTGATCGTCTGGTGGCTGGTCTTGTACCCTGTCGGCGCCAGCTTGATGACCGAGATCCCGAGTGCGACCCGCGCCTTCATCGGCGCGCCGGCGTTTTGCATGCTGGTCGCCATCGGCTTTCTCGCCTCTTTGCAGATCCTCGGTTTCCTCGCTCACTTCCGCCCGCTGCGGCTGGCGCTGCAAGGCATCGCGCTGGTCGCGGCAACGTACTTCTTCGTGCCGGAAGTGCAGGCGTACCTGCGCGCCTATTGGAACGACTATCCCAAGTACTCCGCGCCGACCTACGGCGGGTTTCAGTACGGCTATCGCCAAGCGATCGACTACATGGAGGCCCATCGCGATCAGTACGACATCCTGCTGATGACCGCGGTCGAGGTGAACCAGCCGCAGATCTTCCCGCTGTACTTCCGCGGTGTCCCGCCCGGACAAGAAGACGGCTACCTGATCCTCAACCCCGCCGAGTTCAGCCGCTACTCGCCCGACAAGCGTATCCTCGCGGCGCTGCGTCCCTCCGATCTCGACCTCTTCTCCGAATACGAAATCAAGAAGACCATCACTGCGCCGGGCGGTCAGGTCGAGTTCGTCATCGCCGACATCAAAGCGCGCAAACGTTTCCTCACCAACTGGATGATCCTCGGGTTGTTCAAGGATGAGGGCGAGGGCATGAAGACCGATTTCATCGACCCGCAGCACGTCTCGCGCGATCGCTACCAGGGCGGCTTCGGCGAAATCTTCTGGCGGCGGATCGCGCCGCAGTTCGTGCTCGTCGACCTCAATCAATTCTTCGCCCACTCCGATCCACGCTACCCTGGCAATCCCGAACGGGTCTGCGCCTATGCTGCGGTGACGGTGCGATCGGAGAGCGAGCAGAAGGCCTTCTTCGAGATTTCCGGCACCGACGATTACTTCCGCATCTGGCTCAACGGGCGGGACTTGACGCCGTTTCCGATCACCCTCGGCGAACGCGGCCAGCGCCGCGAGATCGAGTTGCGCCAGGGCGACAACCTGCTGTTGCTGAAGACCTGCGAGAACGTCGGCGGGTGGGCCTTCAAGGCACGCATCACCGATGTGCAAGGCAAGGACCTGCCCAACATCACCACCGCGGCGCAGCTGCCCGAAGGCGAGATCGTGCCACCGAGCTCACCCGACGACGTCGCGGTGCAGCTGGTCGAAGGCTTCGATCGCATCGTCAGTTTCAAGCGCCACCACGAACGCCATCCCGATTACCGCGGCGAATCGGAGGGCTGGTGGGCGATGGTCAGCGACAACGGCGGCGAGGTCGTCTGGACCAGCGCCGCGCCCGCACACCGGCAGCACAGCATCTTGGCGTTTACCGCATCGACATCGAACGAGCCCGGCGAGGCCGAGCTGTTCGTCGACGGCAAGTTCGCCTTGTCGTTCGAGCTGAGCGACGAACGCAGCGTCAAGACCTGGCGTCGCGGAGGCTATCGGCTGACCTTTGCGCCCAAAGCTCCCACCGCCGGCAACTCCGGTGTCTACCTGCTCGACGTTCCGGCGGAGGCGATCACTCGCGGTAAACCGCTCGAGATTCGTGTCATTCCCGCACGTGGCGCAGCGGAGGCGTGGTTCGCCTTGAAGGCATACCGCGACACCGTCGCCCACGAGAAGTTGACGCCGGAGCGCGCTGTCGAAGCCTTGCGCACCGGCCAGGGCGAGGAACAAACGGCAGAGGCGCCCAAGCTGCCCGAGCCGAAGGCGACGCCGAGTCCAGCCGCCCCGGCGATCACTCCGGCAGCCGCCGATCGCGCCAGCTCTCCCGCTGCCGCCGGCACAGCCGCGCCCGGAGCGGCGGCGGGCGCTGCTTCTGGCGCCGCGACAGAGCCGAATGTGCGCAAGTTCGTCTATCGCGGCCAACCCGATGCTCCTGCCGAAGGCGGCAGCGAGCAGTATCCTGCCGACGGCGAGACCGTGGTCGACCTCGACCTCGGTCGCAGCCCGGAGATCGGACCGAACGGCGAACCGGTGCGCGCCGACGGTGTCGATTTCGACGAGCGCGGCGGGGCGTACATTGCCGAGGACGGTGCTTTCGTCGTCCCCGGTGTCGGCGATCTGCTCGGCGACAGCGGCACCATCTCGTTCACCGTCGAGCCCGGCTGGGATGGCAGCGAAGAAGGCGACCATGCGCTGGCGCAGTTGCGCGATCCCAACTCCTGGGAGAATCGCGTCCAAGTCTTCAAGAACGGTCGTTACCTGCGCTTTCTCTTCACGCCGGACTCCGGACAGGAGAGTGGCGTCGGCGTCGACGTTTCTCATTGGGTCGAAGGCGAGCCGCATCACGTCACCGCCGCATGGTCCGACGGCATGACCTTGCTCTACGTCGATGGCCAACTGGTCGGATCGCAGCCGTACAACGGCGAGCTCAAGCTGCCGCCGGGCGTGCCGTTGTACCTCGGCTCGGACCATCCCGGCGGCATTCCGGGCGCGGACGCCCGTTTGAGCGGCTTCAAGTTGTATTCTCGCGAGCTGAGCGCCGACGAGGTCGGTGCCAATGCCCCCCGCTGACGCGGTTCACATCCCGATTCTGACCGGGGAGATCCTCAGCCTGCTCGAGCTGCAGCCGGGCGACCGCTGGATCGATGCGACCGTCGACGGCGGCGGGCACGCCGGCGCCATGCTCGCGGCCACGGCCCCCGATGGGAAGTTGCTCGGCATCGACCGCGATCCCGAGCTGCTGCAGGTCGCGCAAGCGCGGCTGGCGGCGGAGGTCGATGCCGGTCGCGCGGTGCTGCGTCTCGGCAATTTCCGCGAGCTCGGGGAAATCGCGGGCGCGGCCGGATTCGGACCGGTGAGCGCGGTGCTGTTCGACCTCGGGGTCAGCTCGTATCACTTCGACCGTAGCGGCCGGGGCTTCGCCTTCGCTCACAACGAGCCGCTCGACATGCGCTTCGACGGCAGCGGCGACAGCGCCGCCGATGTGCTGGCGCAGGCGTCGCTCGAGGAGCTGCGCCACATCTTTCGGGACTACGGCGAAGAGCGCTTCGCTCACCGTATCGCCGTCGGGGTCACCCGGCGGCGGGAGAGCGAGCCGATTCGCGACAGCGCGACGTTGCTCGACGTCATTCGCGCCGCGCTGCCGCGCAACATCCGCTGGCAGGCGAACCGTTCGGCAGCACGCATTTTTCAAGCGCTGCGCATCGCGGTCAACGACGAGATCGAAGCCGTGCGCGAAGCGGTACCGCAAGCGTTCGAGTTGCTTGCCCCAGGCGGCCGGCTGGCGGTGTTGTCGTTTCACTCGCTCGAGGATCGCATCATCAAGCAGTACCTCGTTAGCCTCGCCCAAAGCGGGCAAGCGAAGGTCCTGACGAAGAAGCCGCTACGCGCGACCGAAGCGGAGATCGACGCGAACCCACGCGCCGGCAGCGCCAAGCTGCGTGTCTGTCAGAAGCTGTAGCGTGCGCTCTCCGAGCGCGCCCAGGTTCGCATGCGCTCGTTGAGCTCCGGGGGTCCAAGGATGGTCCGTAACAGTCGCCTTACGACATCTCGAGACAAACCGCATGGAACGAGTCTTCCTTCCGGGCGGACGTCCGGGGCAGTTGTTGGGCGTCGACTACGCGGCTGGAGAGATCGTTATGGTGCGATCGGAGAATCGCGCCAGCGAGCAAAAGCTTTTCGCCGTCGGCCTCGACGGCCAGCCGCGCGGCAATCCCACTGTGTTGCCGCTCGGCACGCTGGATGGAGCACGGCGACTCGGGCGCGACGAATGGATCGGTTGGGGGTCGGTCCGCATGGGTGAGCGCAACGCGATCGCGTGGGCGCTACCGTCGGGTTCCGGCAGTTATGAGCTCCCGCCCAGGGTGAACCTCCATAGCCTCTCGGTCGGCGACAACGGGCGGCTGGTGGCGCTCAGCCTTTACGGCGCGCTCCCCGAGCTCAGTGACGAGATCCATGTGCTGGAGCTTCCCGAAGCAAAGGAGATCTTGCGCATCATGCCGCGGGGATCGTCGCAACCGAACGCGATGTTCGTCGGCTCGCAATTCTTCGCCTACGACGCGCGCAACGCAGTGCGCGTGTTGAAGATCGTCCCCTAGCTGGAACAGTCACGCGTCCGGCAAAAAGTCGTGGTTGAGAATTTGCTGGGTCTTGAACGGGCAAGCCTCGGGGAAATGCTCGGCCGGCAGGCCCGTGTCGGCGGCAGCGCGGCGAACGGCGCCGGCATAGTTGCGCGCCAGCCCGGTGGCGATCTTCGGGCGCAAGCTCGAACTCTGCGCCAACAACGCCTCGATCTCGAGCCGCTGAGCAACGATGGTGCTACGCCACGAGCGCGAGCGCCGCGCACGCTGATAGCGCCATTTGAGCAGGTGGGCGAGCAAGACCTGAACGCGGCTATGGAGCTCTTTCAAGTCGCGCTTGCCGAGGTCCTCGACCTCTTCCGCAAGATGATCGAAATCGACCTCATCAAACCGCCGGTGGCGGAGGAGTGCCGCCGTGCGCGAGCTCCACGCAGCGAAGTCTCGGTCGTAAAGCGAATCGGGCTCGTCGGACTTGATCGCAAGATTTGTGCGCCGCGGCTTCATCAGGGTTTCCGCGTCACCATTCCTTCTTACGTCCTCAACGGTCAAGCCTCGGCGCAATGCATTCCCACGTACCTTGGGCCAGTGCCCGCGGGCACTGACGTCCGGCCGCTTTTGATCAGCCCACGGCGCAGATAACGGACCCGACCCTGCGACACGATCACGATGGGGCTTCTTAACGGCCGGTCGCGGGCGCCGGGGAGGTCCTTGACTCATATCCGGCCTCCGTCGGACAACTCCGCCGCTGTGATGTATCAAGCTAGAGCTGTGGCGAATCCCGCCGATCCGGCTCCGCCGCAAGTCGGAGCGCTGGCGACTGTTCGCAATCGGCGCGCGCTCGTCGCTACCATCGATTCCTTCGATGGTCACCCGAAAACCGGCTCCCCCTGGTCTCGGTCGAGTACATCGATGGCGAAACTGCCGCGGGGCGGTGGCGACTCGCTGGTGAGTGAGAGGACGTGAGCGAGACGACGACGGCACTGCGAACCGCGCGTTCGCTGACGAAAGGGGCATCGTGACATCCGCGCCCACCGCCAACGAACCGAACCGCGTCATCGCGTCGCTCGCGCGCGACCAGGTGAACCTCGACCTCAAGACGGTCGACCTGTGCTTCCTCGCGGGACTGTACCTGCGCGCCGACAAGGCGGCGTTGGCTTCCTTCGAAGAGGACGTGCTCATCGACATGTTCGAGCAGGTCTGCGACGTGGTGGAGCCGGGCGCCGAGAACCCGCGTAAGCGCGCGACGCACGCGATCCAGCGCCTCCGCGAGCAGCGCATGCTCGCGCGCGTCGATGGGGCCGGCATTGTGCGCGCCGGCGACTACGCGCTCACGACACTCGCGGCGGCTGTCGTCCAGTACTTTTTGACGGACGAGGCCCTGACCCGTGAGAGCCTAACCTTGTTGACGGGCACGTTGAGCGCGCAGCTCGCGGAGGTGCTCGCGGCCGCGAAGAAGGCCCCTGACACGGACATGTGGAAGAGCAAGGTGTCTGGACCGCTGCGGATCACGGTCTCCGAGCTCATCTCCGGGATCGAGCGCCGGCAGCGCGGACTCGATGCGCAGCAGGAGGAAGTGCAGGCGGAGATCGCCAAGCTCCTCCAGTCGGACTGGTTCAGTGCCGTCGACCGCTGCCAGCTCCTGCTCGACACGACGACGAGCACGCTCAACGAGCT
>DASPMH010000148.1:0-4528 GCA_035627175.1 Terriglobales bacterium
CAGCTCGGAGCCGCAGGCGGTTTCTTCGACCTTCGAGCGAATTCAGTCGCAGGTGTTCACCGTCAGTTGCTCATCCGAGTCGTGTCACAGCAGCGTCGGGCGCGCCGCCGACCTGGTGCTCGAGGAAGGCTACGCCTGGGATAGCCTCGTCGACCACGACCCGACCAATCCCGTCGCCGCAGCCAACGGCATGATGCGAGTGATGGCGGGCGATCCCGACCGATCCTTCATTCTCGCCAAGCTGACCGACGATCTCGATCCGGGCGAGGGCGATCCGATGCCCTGGAATGCCGCTCGTCTCGAGCCCGGTACCATCGAAATCATCGAAGCCTGGATTCGCGCTGGCGCACCGGCTGTCGGACGAGTTCCCGGCGACGACGGCCGGCCGCTCAACGGCGGCGGCGAGGATCCCAATGAACTGGTGCTGCCGCCGCCGGCGCGCGGCATTCAGATCGCGGTCACCGCACCGGCGATCGAGCCGGGAACGGAAGAGACGCTCTGTCACTACATGAAGCTGCCCAGCGACGTTGATCTGGACGTCAATCGCTTCGAGATCGCGGTCAGCGGCGGCAGCCATCACATCCACCTCTACCGCGCCGTCGACGCCGAGCTCGACCTGCCGGACGGGGTCGAGGTCTGCAACATGGCCGTGGACTTCGACATGTGGTCGCTGGTGGTCGCGGCGCAGCTGCGACACACGGACTGGCAGTTGCCTGACGGCGTCGCCTACCACTTGCGTGCCGGCGAGCAGGTGCTGGTGCAGACCCACTTCGTCAACGTCGGCTCGCTCGAAACGCGCGGCGAGGGCCGGGTCAAAATGAATCTGCACGATGCGCCGCGCGGCAGCGTCGAGCATTTCGCCGGCACGCTGTTCGGGCAGGACCGCGACGTCTTCGTGCCGGCGCGCAGCAATCCGACCCAGTACGCCGACTGCGTCTTCCCGCAGCCGATCACGTTGATGGCGCAGACGGGTCACTACCACTTCCGTGGCCGGCGCTTCAGCAGCTACGTGCTCGACAGCGAAGGCAACCAGGGTGCCGAGATCTACCACCACGAGGGCTACGACGATCCCAAGTTCGAGGTCTACGACGCCGCCCCGCCGATGTTCGCCGCCGGCGAAGGGCTGCGCTGGGAGTGCTACTGGGAGAATCCGTACGACATCGACTTCCACTTCGGCCCGTTTACCGACACCAACGAGCACTGCAACCTGTTCGGCTTCTACTACCCCGCCGCCACACCTGGTGAAGCCATGGCCTGCGTCAAGCAAGACGGAGTGTCGCTGACGACGGTGAGAGCCCAGCAATAATCCGAGCCCGCGAGGCCTGGGGACTCAGTGCTGCCGCTGCCGTCGCTAGAGCTTGTTTCAAGCCCCCGCGCCTGCGGCGCTGACGTGTTCCGCCGGCGGAAGACGTCAGCCCTTTGGGAAAGATTGGGAAAGGGGGCGCAGGCCTGGGGGAAGAGTGGGCAGGGAGTGAATCGAACACTCGACACAAGGATTTTCAGTCCTTTGCTCTACCAACTGAGCTACCTGCCCGGTCGCTCGCCACAAGGGCCGCCCAATACCAGCCTGACGCAGCCGCAGCAAGAGCTTGCCGCCGCTCGACGAGACTCTGCGAAGCTCGGCGTCTCGGCGGTGATGAAGGTGCGCTGGGCGTGCGCCTGCGCGAAAAATGCACACAGGATAGTGCACCGACAAATTCTGTCTTGACTATCTGCGGTGCACTCCCTTAAAGAATCGAGCACGCTGAGCCCGGCGACACGGGTTCGACCAAGCCCTTTAGGAGGAATCATGAGAGTGTATCGTGCAGCGGCTGCGGCCGCGCTTTGTCTTGTAGTTGCGTCCGCGGCAGCGGCCCGCGAACGGGATCACGTGATGTGCTACAAGAGCAAGTCGGAGTTTGGCGGCACCACCGCACATCTCGACGACGACAGCAACCCGGCGAGCCCGGGTGGAGCGAATGCCTTCCACGTCAAGAAGACGAAGGATCTGTGCATTCCCGCTTCGGCCGTCACCTCGGGGGTCGACGTCGACCATGACATTTTAGATCCGAACGACTTGTTGGTGTTCTACTCGGCCAAGCGCGCCGCCGGTCACTGCACCAGCAGCCCCGCCACTGCCTGCAAGAAAGATGAGGAATGCGGTGCCAACGGCCCGTGCGTCCTCGATGCGAAGTTTGATAAGAAGGCGGCCCGCTACAACAGCCGCCGCATCCTCGACGACTACATCGATCTGCGCTTCAACTTCAGTAAGGAGATCGGCGTCCTCGCTCCGGCTCGTACCGGCGGCACCGCTCCTGCGGCGGGCAGCGCAGACTTCTACAAATGTTACGGCGTCAAGGCTGCCAAGGCGTCCTGCGCCGGTGGCACCAACGAGGGCGCAGCTTGCAAGGACAGCACGACCTGCACCGGCGGCGGCACCTGCACTCCCAATCTGAAGTTCCCCAAAGAGCTCTTCCCTGACGGTTTGGTCGCCGCAGATGTCGACGACGCCTTCCTCAGCGGCAGCACCCGCGAGTCCTTCAAGAAGGTGAAGATGGCCTGCCAGGTAGCGAGCAAGAACAGCGAAGCCGAGCTTCATCCCGGTTCCGCCCTGCTTTGCTACTCGGTCAAGCCGATCATTGGCCCCGACTTCGTTCCCCCGGCGGCGCAAACTATTTCTACGGCCTTCGGCGCCAACGATTTCGTCGAGGTGAAGAAGCCCGAGATGTTCTGTAACCCGGCTTGCATCGAGCCGCCCGCGCTCAGCAGCGCGACCTTCAACAACCTGGTGCTCAAGGCCAACTCGCTGCAGCTCGGCGTCAATACGAATGTTGGCGAGGCTCTCGACATCGACGGCGACACCACGCGCGACAACGCCCTCGCCCCGTTTGCGGGCTTGGTCAACGGTCTTCTCGCCGACGAAGTCGAAGAAGGTGGATTGCTGCTGCTCTTCTCGCTCGACGGCCTCGGCAACGGGGCGCACATCGTCAGCGGTTACACCGCCGAGCAGGCGACCCCGCCGAACTGCACCGACGTCAATGACGCCGCGCAGCTGTGCGATTACGAAGTCTCGCAGTCGGCACTCGAGATCACCGACACCTGCGCCGTCGGCGCCGAGATCCAGCTGCCGGTCAATCTCGCCGGTAACACCGCCATCGGCGGCGGCCCGGGCACCAAGTTCAGCATCTCCTTCTCCGTCGGTGACGGCGGCCAGGAGCTGCAGGTGACCGCGCAGAACGTCAAGGTCGACGCAACGTTCACCGAAGTTGCCGGCCCCGACGTCACCACCATCCAGGGTGTCATCGGCGGCGCGGTGCCGTACGTCGACTTCATCGAGGCGATCTCAGGTCTGTCCGAGTGCAGCGACAGCAGCACCAATGCCGGCGCCAGCTGCTCGGCCAGCACCGAGTGCCCGAGTGGCTCTTGCATCGTCTTCGATCCGATCGACATCGAATCCGTGCAGTCGCTTCTCGGCGCGGCGGTCGATCCCGACATCGACCTCGACGGCGTCATGAACTGCATCCGCGGCAACAACCACGGTGAGGTCTGCACCAGCAACGACGATTGCCCGGATCCGACTGCCGGTAGCGAGAACGGCGATCAGGCCTGCGTCCAGCACGAGGCGATTTCCCTCGGCATCAAGTTCACCGCGATCGACGCGAACATCGTCGGCGTCGCTGACTGATCCGGTCTGAGCCGGCAAAGCTCGAGAACAACGGGGGCCGCGCGTCAGCGCGGTCCCCGTTTCTTTTGGCGGTGCGGGCGGTCGAAAAGAGCGTTGACAATTCCCTGCGTTCCAGCGCATGGATCACGGTCGCGTCTTCCCTAAGGAGTCATTGCAATGCGTCGGTTTCCTCTTCGTGTCCTAATCGCCGGATCGCTCTTTTCTGTCGCCATTGCCAGTCTGGTGTTCGCACCGGCTAATCTCAGCGCACAGCAACGGCAAGGCTTTCGCATCAACAGCCTGGCGCTGCGCGACCCCGGGGTATTCTTCGGCCTGGGATCGGCATGTTTCGAAATCACCAATCCTCCTGGGCTATTCAACCAAATTTCGGTCAATGGCCTGATCTCTGAATTCGTCAACGAGTGCGAACCCGCCAACCAGACGCCCTGTACCTACGACTTCAATCTGGTCGCGGTCTTCGATCCGCTGAACCAGACCCCGGGAGCGGGGGGCGATCTTGCCCAGTGCATGAATGGCGGCAGCCCCTGCGAGGCAAGCGTGCTGCTCTTCCCGGAGTGTACCAAGGGCGCCACAAGTACGGTTTGCTCCGGTGAGCCGGAAGACGGCGTGACGACCACGTACAGCAACGCCGGTCCGGGCGAGACCTGCCTCGAGCCTTTTCCCGGCACGACGGGCCGCGACAATACCTCGCCGTACATCCCTCCGATTCCGGTTCCATCCGGTCCCTGCTTCGCTACCGGTCCCGTCGATTTTACCTTCGAGTTTGGCAGCGATGTCGTCGTCACCATCCCTCTGCAGGGATTGCAGGTCGCGGCGACATGGGTCGGGGAACCAGCCACGGGATTGATCAATGGCGTGGCGCGC
>DASPMH010000149.1:0-2553 GCA_035627175.1 Terriglobales bacterium
CGTTACCGGCGAGACCGGTACCGGCAAGGAGTTGCTGGCGCGGGCGCTGCATCGGTTGAGCGGACGCTCGGGAAGCTTCGTCTGCGTCAATTGCCCGGCGATTCCCAACGATCTCGCCGAGAGCTTGCTCTTCGGCCACTGCCGCGGCGCTTTTACCGGGGCCGCCGAGGCTCAGGACGGATTGTTCGAAACCGCCGACGGCGGCACCATCTTCCTCGACGAAGTCGCCGACCTGCCACCTCACATTCAGGTCAAGCTGCTGCGTGTCCTGCAAGAGGGTGAAATCCATCGTCTCGGCAGCCGCAATCCGCGCAAGATCGATGTCCGCGTCGTCTCCGCCACCAATCGCGATCTCCGCGGCGAAATCCGCCGCGGCCGCTTCCGCGAAGACCTCTTCCATCGCCTCGCCGGCATCACCATCGAGCTGCCGCCGCTGCGCCTGCGTTACGGCGATATCCCCGCCCTGGTCGAGTTCTTCCTCCAGCGCGCCGTCGGCAAGCTCAAGCGGCCGGTCCGCGGACTGAGCAACGATGCCCTCGAAGCCCTCTGCGCCTATCCCTGGCCCGGCAATATCCGCGAGCTACAGCACGTCATCGATCGCACCGTCCTGCTCTGCACCGGCGAGGTCATCCGCGCCGGCGATCTCGTCGGGCTCGACGGCGACCACGACACACCGTTCGCCGCCCCCCTCCAGCCGAGCCCCGTCAGCAAGCCTCGCGTCGGCGGAGATTCGCTGACCAATTACATGCGCGAGGAGAAGATCCGCCGGGTCCTCGAAGCGCTCGAGCGCAGCGGCGGCAACCAGGCCGCGGCGGCCCGTGAGCTCGGCATGTCGCGCAGCAACCTGAGCCGGCTGCTCAAGCGCTATGGGCTCAAGCCGGAGGGGCCGGAGCTGCAGTGAGGGCGTTTAGACAGGTGGCGGAGTTGCCCGGGCGATCACTTGGTCGCCCTCGATCGTCACGGCGACCGCGGTGAGGAACTTGCCGACCGGCGGCCCGTCGATGCATTCGCCGGTGTCGGGGACGTAACAGGCGCCGTGGGTGGCGCATAACAGGTAGCGCTTGTCTTCGGTGAAGAACTGGTTGTCGACCCAGTCGAGCGACATCGGCACGTGACAACAGCGGTTGACGTAGGCGTACAGCCGGCCGCGGTAGTTGAGCGCGAAACACTCCTCCTCGCGCCCGCAGACCTGCAGCAGGAATTTCCTGGTTTGACCCGGGGCGAGCTCCTCGGCTCGGCAGACCACCACTTCCGACGCCATCGCCTAGACTTACCACGCCGTCTTCGCTTCGCTGAAGGCGGATTGGCGAATAGTGCGAAATCGTGGAAAATCCCGCGCGCCCTTCGGGCGCTGCCCCCTTTGGGAAAGAAGATGAAAGAGGAGGGCGCTCGCGGATGCGGTGGTTCCACGGTAGATTGACGCCCTTCCTGAGGAGATGCCCATGCCCGAGCTTCGTTCCCGCACCACCACCCACGGCCGCAATATGGCCGGCGCCCGCGCCCTGTGGCGCGCCACCGGTATGA
Organism: Terriglobales bacterium; assembly: GCA_035627175.1. GTDB lineage: Bacteria > Desulfobacterota > Binatia > HRBIN30 > HRBIN30 > DASPMH01. The sequence continues at coordinate 1,525 of DASPMH010000149.1, forward strand.
AGGAGGACGACTTCGGCAAACCGATCGTCGCCATCGCCAACTCCTTCACCCAGTTCGTCCCCGGACATGTCCATCTCAAAGACATGGGCCAGCTCGTCGCCGCCGAGATCGCTCAGGCCGGCGGCGTAGCCAAGGAGTTCAACACCATCGCCGTCGATGACGGCATCGCCATGGGCCACGGCGGCATGCTCTACAGCCTGCCCTCGCGCGAGCTGATCGCCGACGCCGTCGAGTACATGGTCAACGCCCACTGCGCCGACGCCCTGGTGTGCATCTCCAACTGCGACAAGATCACCCCCGGCATGCTGATGGCCGCGCTCCGCCTCAACATTCCGGCGGTCTTCGTCTCCGGCGGTCCGATGGAAGCCGGCAAGTACATCGCCAACGGCAAGGAGACCCATCTCGATCTGGTCGACGCGATGGTCGCCGCCGCCGACCCGAAGATCAGCGACGCCGAATCGGAGCAGATCGAGCGCTCCGCCTGCCCGACCTGCGGCTCGTGCTCGGGCATGTTCACCGCCAACTCGATGAACTGCCTGACCGAAGCACTCGGCCTCTCCCTGCCCGGCAACGGCAGCCTGCTCGCCACCCACGCCGACCGCCGCGAGCTGTTCCTGCGCGCCGGTCGCGTCGCCGTCGAGCTCTCCCGCCGCTATTACCACCAAGGCGACGACACCGCCCTGCCGCGCGCCATCGCCTGCTTCGAGGCTTTCGAGAACGCGATGAGCCTCGACATCGCCATGGGCGGCTCGACCAACACCGTCCTGCACCTGCTCGCGGCGGCCCACGAAGCGGGGGTGCCTTTCACCATGGCCGACATCGACCGGCTGTCGCGGCGCGTCCCGAATCTCGCCAAGGTCGCGCCGAGCACGCCGCTCTACCACATGGAAGATGTTCACCGCGCCGGCGGGGTGATGGCGATCCTCGGCGAGCTCGACCGCGCCGGGCTGCTGCACCGCGACGCGCCGACCGTGCACAGTCGCAGCATCGGCGAGGCACTGGCGCAGTGGGATGTCCGCCGCAGCCAGG
>DASPMH010000150.1:0-4267 GCA_035627175.1 Terriglobales bacterium
TGGCCTGCGGCTGACGTTCGAAGACCGCGGCCCTGGGATTGCCGATGTCGATCGAGCGATGAAGGATGGCTTCACCAGCGGCAGCGGTCTCGGACTAGGCTTGGGCGGCGCCAAGCGGCTCTCCGACGAGTTCTACATCAAGACCGCCCTGGGTGAGGGTACCACCGTTACGATCGTCCGATGGAAATAGATCGATTCGAATCCTATTCGGTCGAAGAGCGCAGCAGCGTCGGTCAGGCGCGCCGCGCCGCGACCGCGTTCGCCGAGGACAGTGGCTTCGACACTGAGGATGCCGGCCGTGTCGGCGTAATCGCCACCGAGGCCGCCACCAACCTGGTCAAACATGCCGAGCGCGGCGAGCTGGTTCTCGGCCACATCACCGACGGCGAGGCTCACGGCGTCGCCCTGATTGCTCTCGATCGGGGTCCGGGCATCCGCAATCTGGCTCAATCCTTGATCGATGGTCATTCGACCGCCGGGAGTCCCGGTAACGGTCTCGGTGCAATCCGGCGGATGTCGAGCCAGTTCGACATCTACACCAACTCCGCCGGCACCGCGGTGCTCTCCTACGTCTGGGCAAAGAACCGGGAAGCTCCGCCGGCACGGTGTCAAATCGGTGCGGTGTGCATGCCGTACCCGGGTGAGCGCGAGTGCGGCGATCAGTGGGCGATGCGAGTCGATGGCGACGACGTCGTCGTCCTGCTCGCCGACGGTCTGGGACATGGCACCATGGCAGCGGCCGCGGCACGCAAGGCTGCCGACACCTTGACCAGCAGCCACACGCCGGCCGCGCCCGCCGACATCCTCGCCGCCGTCCACGATGCGTTGCGCAGCACCCGCGGCGCGGCCGCCGCCGTCGCCCGCATCGAACCGCGGCGCGGAGTGGTACGTTACTCCGGCGTCGGCAATATCGCCGGTACCATCGCCACCGGCGAAGTGGTGCGCCACATGGTCTCTCACCACGGTATCCTCGGCCACAGCAGCGTCAAAATTCAGGAGTTCACCTACCCCTGGAGCGCCGACTGGCTGTTGCTTCTTCATTCCGATGGTATTTCGACGCGGTGGGCGCTAGGGGCCTATCCGGGTCTGACCAACCACCACCCGATGTTGACGGCGGCAGTGCTGTACCGCGATTTCCGCCGCTCGACCGACGATGCCAGCTTGGTGGCGCTGCGTTTCGCCGGATGATCTCACGCATACTCAGTCTACTGATTCGCCAGGAACGCGACGTCGTGCTCGCCCGCCAGCGCGCCCGCCAGATCAGTGGTCTGCTCGGCTTCGAGAGCCAGGATCAAACCCGTATCGCTACTGCGGTATCCGAGATCGCCCGCAACACGTTTCGCTATGCCGTCGGCGGTCGCATCGAATTCAAGATCGGCGGGAGCACCGCCCCTCAGGTCTTGTTGATCGAAGTCGGTGATGAAGGCCCAGGGATTGCCAATCTGCAGGACATCCTCGACGGACGCTACCGTTCGACGACCGGCATGGGCCTCGGAATCATCGGTGCACGCCGACTGATGGATCAATTCGATATCGGCAGCTCTGCAAGCGGCACGACCATTACCATGGCCAAACTTCTGCCGGCGGCCGCAGCCCAGGTGACCGCTGCGCGGCTGGCGGAGATCGGCCGAGTGCTCGCAGCCGCGCGGCCGCAAGAGCCGTTCGAGGAAATTCAGCAGCAGAACCAGGAGCTGATGCAGTCGCTCGAGACTCTCGCCAAAAAGCAGCAGGAGCTGCTCGCCCTCAATCAGGAGCTGCAGGACACCAATCGCGGGGTGGTCGCACTGTACGCCGAGCTCGACGAGAAAGCCGATCACCTGCGCCGCGCCGACGAGCTCAAGTCGCGCTTTCTGTCGAACATGACCCACGAGTTTCGCACGCCGGTCAACTCGATTCAGGCGCTGTGCCGGATGTTGCTCGATCGCAGTGACGGCGAGTTGACCGCCGAGCAAGAGCGCCAGATCGGCTACATCCGCACTGCCGCCGAAGCCCTTTCGGACCTGGTCAACGACCTACTCGATCTCGCCAAAGTCGAAGCGGGCAAGACCGAGGTCCGGCCGGTGGAGTTCGAAGTGCGCGATCTCTTCGGCGTACTGCGCGGCATGCTGCGCCCGCTGCTGGTGAGCGATCAGGTCAATCTCGTCTTCGACGAGCCCGATGCAAACCTGCCGACGCTCTACACTGACGAAGCGAAGGTGTCGCAGATCCTGCGCAATTTCATCTCGAACGCGCTGAAATTCACGGAACGGGGCGAAGTGCGCGTCCGCGCCGACCGTGCCTCGGGCGATCACCTGGCGGTAGCGTTTGCCGTAACCGACACCGGGATCGGCATTGCCGGCGAGGATCTCGAGACGATCTTTCAAGAATTCACTCAAATCGATAGTCCGGTGCAACGACGCGTCCGCGGTACCGGCCTCGGTCTGCCGCTCTGTAACAAGCTCGCCCAGCTGCTAGGCGGCACGGTTTCGGTCGCCAGCGAGCTCGACATCGGCTCCACCTTCACCGCCACCATACCGGCTATTTATCCCCTGTCGCCGAAGCTCGAGCGCAACTGGGAGGTCGACCCGCAGCAAGTGCCGGTGCTGGTGGTCGAGGACGCCGCCGACGTCGTGCTCACCTACGAGAAATATCTGCGCGGCACCGATTTCCAAGTACTCGCCGCTAGCGACCTGCGGGAGGCGCGCCAGGCGATGCTCGCCTTCCGTCCGCGAGCGATCATTCTCGACATCATGTTGCGCGGCGAGGCAGCTTGGGAATTTCTCGCCGAGCTCAAGCGGCGGAGCACCACCCGCACCATCCCGGTGATCGTTGCCACCAGCGTCGAGGATCGAGGCAAAGGGGTTGCCTTGGGGGCGGATGCCTACTGGGTCAAACCTTTCAGCCGCGAGACGTTGCGGCAGACTCTGACCGAGCTGACCACCGCGTCACCGTCCAAACGGGTGCTGATCATCGATGACGAGGAGATCTCGCGCTATCTGTTGCGCCAGCAGCTCGGCAGCTCGAGCTACACGGTCTCGGAAGCGGCAGACGGAGAGAGTGGCCTCGATGCGGCGCGGCGCGAGCATCCCGATCTGATCTGTCTCGACCTGGTGATGCCCGGCATCGACGGCTATCAGGTGCTGGAGCAGTTGAAAGCGAGCCCTGAGACCAAGCAGATCCCGGTGCTGGTATTCACCTCGAAAACCTTGTCCGATCGCGAGCGCGACAGGCTGCTCGAGCATGCCGTCGCGATCCGCTCCAAGGCGAACCTACCGGACTCCGTGCTGCCGGCGGTCGAAGACGCCTTGGCAACGCTCAGGGGACCCGGATGAAGGCTTCCGATACCATTTTGGTAGTCGACGACATCGAGAGCGCGCTCTACTCGAAGAGCCAGGTGCTGCGCCGCGCCGGCTTTCGCGTGCTGCAGGCGACGAGCGGTGAGGAGACGCTGACCGAAGTGGCCAAGCACCACCCGCGCCTGGTGGTGCTCGACGTGCAGCTGCCCGACATGAGCGGGCTCGAAGTCTGTCGCCGTATCAAGAGCGACGAGTGCACCGCTTCAGTGATCGTGCTGCAGACCTCCGCCACCTATGTGCGCGAGGAAGACGTCACCCGCGCCTTGGATGAAGGGGCCGACGCTGCTTTGACCGAGCCGTTCGACCCCGCGGTACTGGTGGCAACGGTCCGCGCCTTGTTGCGGGCGCGCGAAGCCGAGGATGCCGTACGCTCGGCCCTGGCGCGCGAGCAAGAAGCGCGCACCGCCGCAGAATCGATCAACCGCATCAAAGACGAATTTCTCGCAACTCTGTCGCACGAGCTACGCTCGCCCCTCGGCGCAATCCTGACCTGGGCGACGCTGCTGCGCACCGGCGAGCTCGAGCCCGAGCGCATCGAGCGGGCCTACGAGGCGATCGAGCGCAACGCCCGGCAGCAGATGAAGCTGATCGCAGACCTGCTCGAAGTCTCGCGCATCATCTCGGGCAAGCTCGTGCTCGAGACCCATCCCCTGCGGCTGGCGCGGGTGGTCGAGGACGCGGTCGACTCGATGCGAGCTCTCGCCTTGGAGAAGGACATCGTGCTCTCGTTGGCAATAGGAGCCGATCCCCATATCCACGGCGATGAGAGCCGCCTGCAGCAAGTCATCTCGAATCTTCTCTCCAATTCGATGAAGTTCACCTCTACCGGCGGCCGTATCGAGGTCGAAGTGACCGCAGACAACAGCTGTGCCGTGGTGGTGGTGCGCGATACCGGCGAGGGCATCGAGCCCAGTTTTCTGCCTCACATTTTC
>DASPMH010000151.1:0-2724 GCA_035627175.1 Terriglobales bacterium
CCCCAACAACTGCTCAACGCGCGCCAGTCGCAAGCCGATCGCCTTGGGCCGGACCGGCTGAGGGTAGGCATCCCGCTGCGCCGCCTGGGCTTGCCCGCCGGCCATGGTGGCGATCAGCTCGACAGCCCTCGCCGCCGCCAGCGGCACGCCGGCAATGTCGGTGGCGCGCTCGAAGCGATAGGACGCCTCACTGCGCAGCCCAAGCCGCTTCGACGTTCGCCGCACGCTACTCGGATCGAACCAGGCCGATTCCAGCAGTATGCGCGTGGTGCTCTCGGTCACCTCGCTGTTCTCACCGCCCATCACACCGGCGATTGCCACCGGCACTCCGCCGCTGGTGATCAGAAGATCCGCCGGCTCGAGCTGGCGCGGCTGTCCATCGAGGGTGACGATGCTTTCGCCCGGCCGGGCCCGACGCACGGTGATCTCGGGCGCCGGCAAGCGGTCGTAGTCGAAAGCGTGCAGCGGCTGGCCGCGCTCGATCATGACGTAGTTGGTTGCGTCGACGACGTTGTTGATCGGCCGCATGCCGATGGCGCGCAAGCGAGTCTGCATCAGCAGCGGTGACGGACCGATCCGCACACCGTCGATCGAGCGGGCGACGTAGCGACTGCAGAGATCGCTGTCCTCGACGCGCACCTCGATCAGGCCGCCTGCGGCGGCGGCCTCGCCGGCAGTAAGGCGGCTCGGACGGAGCGATTGGCCGGTCAGCGCAGCGATCTCGCGCGCCAGCCCGATGACGCTCAGGCAGTCGCCACGATTGGGAGTGATCGAGACTTCGATCACCGTGTCGGCGATGCCGAGCCCGGCGGCTACCGACTGCCCGATTTCGATCTGCGGCGGCAGCAGCAGCAATCCCGAGGTGTCGTCGCCGATACCGAGCTCCGCTGCGGAGCAGAGCATTCCGCCGGAAGCGACGCCACGAATCTCGGTCGCTTCGATGCGCCGGCCACCGGGCAAGGTCGTGCCGGGGGCGGCAAAAGGTACCACCTGTCCGCTCGCCACGTTGGGCGCGCCGCAGACGACACGCACCGTCTGCAGCTCGCCGATGCGAACACTACAGACGTTGAGACGCTCGCCCGCGGGATGGGGCTCGACGCTCTCGATGCGGCCGCAGACGACGCCGGCAAGCTCGCTGTGGACGTTCTCGGTGCCTTCGACCTCGATGCCGCCCATCGTCAGGCGTTCGGCGATCTCCTCGAGCGACAGCTCGAGCTCGATCAGCTCGGCCAACCAATTCCAGGTGATTTTCATCTCTGCTCAGAACTGATGCAGAAAGCGAGCGTCGTTGGCGAACAGCAGGCGGATGTCGTTGATGCGGTACTTCAGCATGGCGATACGCTCCACTCCCATGCCGAAGGCGAACCCCGACACCTCCTCGGGATCGTAGCCGACGGCGGCGAAGACGTTGGGATCGACCAAGCCCGCGCCGAGCACCTCGAGCCAGCCGCTGCCCTTGCACACGCGGCATTCCGGGCTCTTGCCGCCGCAGATCAAGCAGCCGATATCGACCTCGGCGCTCGGCTCGGTGAAAGGGAAGAACGAGGCGCGGAAGCGAACCTTGGTGTGCTCACCGAAGATCCGCCGCAGCGCCAGCGCGAGCACCCCTTTGAGATCGGCGAAGGTGACGTTGCGATCGACCAGCAAGCCTTCGACCTGATGGAACATCGGCGAGTGGGTGACGTCGCTGTCGTGCCGATACACCGCGCCGGGCACGACCACCCGCAGCGGCGGCGGCTGGCTCTCCATGACGCGGATCTGCACCGGTGAGGTATGGGTGCGCAGCAGGTAGTCGCCTCTGACGAAGAAGGTGTCTTGCATGTCCCGCGCCGGATGGTCGGCGGGGATGTTCAAAGCGTTGAAGTTGTGGTGTTCGTCCTCGATGTCGGGCCCTTCGGCGACAGCGAAGCCGAGCGAGACGAAGACGTCGACGATCTCGTGGAGCGTTTGCTGGATCGGATGGAAGTGGCCGACAGCACGGCGCCGGCCGGGAACGGTGACGTCGACCCGTTCGCGCGCCACCTGCTGATCGCGAGCTTGCTCGCGCAGCCGACCTAGCGCGACGGCGATGCGCTGCTCGATGTCGTCTTTGATCTCGTTGATCAGAGCGCCCATGGCAGGCCGCTCTTCGGGGGGTACGTCCTTGAGGCTGCGGACGATGGCGGTCAGCTCGCCCTTGCGGCCGAGCAGCGCGACGCGCAGGTGCTCGGCCTGCTCCTCGCTGGCGAGCTCGGCTAGCGCGGTCAGGGCGCGATGATGGAGGGCATCGAGACGGTCTTTCATTGCTCGCGGCATCCCAGCCGGCGCACCAGGATGCTGAGCAAGTCGGTCTCGTCCGGATCTAGGCGAGAACCGCGGGCCGATCGCGGCCGATCGGCCCCAGGCGAGCGCGGCTAGCGAGGTTACGCTGCCAAATTGGCCTTGGCCAGGTCGGCAAACTGCTGGAAGCCAGCGGGGTCGCGCACGGCGACATCCGCCAGCACCTTGCGATCGACATCGACGCCACCACGCTTGAGGCCGCAGATCAGCTCGCGGTAGGCGAGGCCGCAGGCGCGGGCCGCGGCATTGATGCGGATGATCCACAGGCTGCGGAATTCGCGCTTGCGGACGCGGCGATCGCGATAGGCGTAAGTCAGCCCCTTCTCGACCGTTTCACGCGCCTGCCGATACTGTTTGCGCCGGCCACCGACGTTGCCTTTGGCCAGCTTCATGATCTTCTTGCGG
>DASPMH010000152.1:0-3260 GCA_035627175.1 Terriglobales bacterium
GCGATCAACAAGGACGCCGAGGCGCCGATCTTCCAGGTTGCCGACTACGGCCTGGTGGCGGATCTCTTCAAGGCCGTCCCCGAGCTGGTCGACGAGATCAAGAAGGTCAAAGCCTGATTCTCGCCCCCTCCCTGACCCTCCCCCGTTCGCAGAAGTGCGAACGGGGGAGGCGGTAGTACTGGTGCGCTCTTGCTGTAGCGTGCGCTCGGAAAACGACTACTTCATGCTGTCGGCGACCAGCTCCATCACGTCGACGGCCTGCACCTTCTCTTCCATTCCCTTTGCCTTGAGACCGTCGTCGATCATCGTCATGCAGTAGGGGCAGGCGACGGCGACGGCATCCGGCTCGGTCTCGAGCAGTTGCTCGACGCGGCGGATGTTGACCCGCTTGTCCGGCTCTTCCTCCATCCACATCCGGCCGCCGCCGGCGCCGCAGCACATACCGAACTTGCGGTTGCGCTCCGGCTCTTTGACGGTGATGCCGGGGATCAGCGTCAGCACGTCGCGGGGCGCGTCGTAGACCTCGTTGTAGCGGCCGAGGTAGCAGGAGTCGTGGTAGGTGATGTTGCGCTTGCCGTCGAGCTGGAACTCGACCTTGCCGTCGGTGATCAGCTGGCGAACGAACTCGGTGGCATGGACGACGTCGTAGTTGCCGCCGAACTGGGGGAACTCGTTCTTGAGCGTGTTGAAGCAGTGCGGGCAGTTGGTCAGGATCTTCTTGACGTTGTAGGTCTGCATGACCTCGTTGCACATCTGAGCCATCGACTGGAACAAGTACTCGTTGCCGATGCGGCGGGCGGTCTCGCCGTTGCACATCTCTTCCTTGCCGAGGATGGCGAAGTCGACATTGGCCTGCTTGAGGATCTTGGCGACAGCCTGGGTAGTGCGCTTGGCGCGGTCGTCGAACGAGCCGGCGCAGCCGACGTAGTAGAGATACTCGGCGTCGGGTTTGTCGGCGAAGGTCGGGATATCGAGCCCCTCCGCCCAGGCGTCGCGCTGCATCGCATCGACGCCCCAGGGGTTGCTCTGGGTCTCCATACCTTTGAAGGTGCGGGTCAGCTCCGCCGGGAAGCGCGATTCTTCCTGAACCAGGTGGCGGCGCATGTCGACGATCTTGTCGACGTACTCGATCATGATCGGGCAGGCCTCTTCACAGGCGCGGCAGGTGGTGCAGGCCCACAACACTTCGTCGTGGATCAGCTTCTCGCCGACGATGTTCTCGCCGATCAGCGGCGCCTCGGCCTCGGCGCTGCCGTTGCCGTTCGCCGGCGCCTCGAGCGCGAGCATGTCGTTCTCGTGCTCGTAGAGGTAGTCGCGCAAATTGAGCAGCAGCTGCCGCGGTGCGAGCTCCTTACCGCTGATGGTCGCCGGGCAATGCGAAGCGCAGCGGCCGCACTCGGTGCAGGAGTACATGTCGAGCACCTGCTTCCAGGTGAACTGATTGATGTACGAGGTGCCGAAGCGGGTCGCGGTCTCGAGATCCTGCTTGCTCAGCTGGCCCTTGGGAGCGGTCTTGGCGAAGAAGACGTTGGGCAGGAAGGTCAGGATGTGGAAGTGCTTCGAGAGCGGCAGCAGGTTGAGGAAGATCAGGATGATCGCGTTGTGGATCCACCAGCCGGCATTGCTGGCCAATCGCGCCAGCTCGGCGCCGCCCAGTGCATTCAGGCCGATGCCGACCAGGCGGCTGAACGGCTGCCAGGCCATTTCGGCCTGAACGTCGGGGTTGTTCGCCTCGAAGATCATCCGGCCGCCGTCGTAGAGCTTACCGCTGATCATGATCGTGCCGATGAAGCAGAGGATCAGGTAGGCCTCCCAGTGCGACTGGCCGGCGAGGCGTTCTTCCGACGGCTTGTAACCATAGAGGCGAGCCGGGTGGGAGATGCCCCAGCGGTAGAGAGCGACGCCGATCGAGAAGAGAACCAGCACCTCCATGATGTCCTTGGCGAGGAGGTACGGACCGCCGAGGAGATGCGGGGTGAACGGGAAGAGGTAGAAGTCGTCGACGAAGCCGCGGACGAACATCTGGATGACCTGGATCGCCAGAATGGTGAAGCCCCAGAAGATGAAGAAGTGCATCCAGCCGGCGGTCTGCTCGCTGATCCGGGTCGTCGGACGAGGCTCGGGCTGAACGAACTTCTTCTGGCCGAAGGCGTAGACCAGGACGTTCCAGATACGCTGGCCGATGTCATCGAAACGAGCGTCCGGCGTGCCCTTGAGCAAGACTGCGGTACGCCGGTACATCGTGCGCCCGAAGATGCCGAGCGCGACCACCAACATGATCGTAAAAGCCAGCGTGCTCATAGTTCTCTCCTCGTGCGACAGTACCGGGAAGACCGGCGCGACTCCTAGTTGAAAATAGATTTGGTCGCAACCAACTCAGTTTCGAATCACGGAATCTTATGCGATCTCGTCGCGGCGGGTCTATGAGACTTGTCGAAGCGCCACGACTTGATAAATAAGGGCGAATTCTTCATCGAGGATTTTCGGCACATGGCGACATCAGTGAAGGCGAAACCGGAGCCGGCTTCGCAGGAAAACAGGAACGCCCCGATCGCGCCAGCTCTCGACAACCCGCTGGCCGAGTCGACTGGGGGCGATGGTGGCGCCACCGTCGAGCTCGGCAACTACGAGCGGGTTCTAAAGGAAGGGATCGAGCTGCAGCAGCGGCCGTTCAGCGCCGCCAGCACCCTGCAGATCCTGCGGCAGCACGCCAAGGGCCGCATGACGGTGTGGGAGCGGATCGAGGTGCTGCAGGACAAGAGCTCGCATCCGACGGTGCTCTATCAGAACTGGGGGCCGAACCTCGACGGCGCCTCGATCGTAACCGCGGTCATCAAGATCCATGGCCGCGACGTCGCTCTCTACGGCCACGATTTCACCGTCCGCGCCGGCTCGATGGATGCGACCAACGGCCGCAAGCTCGCCAACTTGATCTATCTGGCCGGTGATCGCGGCATACCGCTGATCGGCATGAACGACAGCGCCGGCGCTTTCGTGCCCGCCGGTGTCGGCGGTCTCGACGGCTATGCCGAGGCGTTCACCGCGCTGCGCAAGATCAATGGGGTGGTGCCGAGCATCATGTGCATGTTCGGCTTCAACGCCGGCGGCGGTGCCTACCTGCCGCGACAGGGCTCGTTCCTCATCCAGTGCGAGGGCACGTTCTTCGGCCTGACCGGCCCGAACGTGGTGAAGTCCGTGCTCGGCGAGGACATCACCGCCGACGAGCTCGGCGGCCCGCGCGTCCACGGTCAGAACGGTGT
>DASPMH010000153.1:0-2344 GCA_035627175.1 Terriglobales bacterium
TTCCGGAACCCGCCCCCCGGCCATCGCCTGCACGAGGGGTCTCCCGCTTGCCGCGTCAGCGGCCCTTCCACCGCGGGGCGCGCTTTTCGACGAAGGCGGCAAGCCCTTCGCTGAAATCTTCGGTGCCGAACATCTTGCCGATGCCTTCGCCGGACATGCGCCAGCCGACATCGTCCGGCTGATCGGTGGCCTCGAGCACGATTCGTCGGCTCTCGCGCACCGCCAGCGGCGCGTTCTCGCAGATCGACTGCGCCAGGCGGGTGGCGGCCTCGAGTGCCTGCCCCTCTTCGCAAAGGACATTGACCCAGCCGAAGTGGTAGGCTCGCTCGGCGGGAAAATCGAGGCGACCGGTCAGCGCCAGCTCCATCGCGATGTTGCGCGGCAGCTTGCGCGGTAGGCGGAACAAACCGCCGGCGGCAGCGACCAGGTTGCGCTTGACCTCAGGGATGCCGAAGACCGCCGTGCGCGACGCAACCACCAGATCGCACGCCAGCACCAACTCCGTGCCGCCGGCGAGCGCCGGCCCGTCGACCGCGGCGACGATCGGCTTGCTACGCTCCCGCCGGACGAAGCCACCGAAACCGCCGCGCTCGGTCATCATGCCGCCGGGGTCGACGCTCATCTGCTTGAGATCGGCGCCAGCGCAAAAGATGTAGCCCTTCGCCGTCTGCGCTCCGGTGAGGATGCCGACCCACACCTCGTCGTCGGCTTCGATTCGGTCGACCGCCTCCTCGATGCCGGTCGCGACCGCGGTATTGACCGCATTGCGCGCCTCCGGACGGTTGATGGTTATCACCCCGACGTTGCCTCGCTTCTCGTAGTTCACCATGCCCCGAACCTAGAAAATTCCCGCCCCGGGCGCCACCGGCTCGCTCTCGTGACGGCGGTGACGACAGTGACCTTTGCATGCTGACGGTCACCGAGCGGGGCCGGCGTGTCGAACCCGTGCGGCAGTCCTTTTCAGTCCACGGAACCGTCAACTCGAAGATCCTCAGCCGACTGAGCCCGCCGATGGGCCCGCAAGAGGCCAAAGATAGCTCGCGCGGAACCCAGCAGCGCTCAGGCGCAACCGCGATCGCCTGGCGTGATCTCGCCCAACAAACTTGGTCGGACTTACGAGTCACGCATGCGTGCGACTACTTATCAAAGTAGAGGGCGAGCGGCCCGCTGAGCGGCGTCAGTCGGCCTTGTCGATGAACAACGGTGACGGCGAGCCCAAGTTCTTGCTCGCCGGGGCGCTGTAGACTGCCTGCCAGCAGGTGCCGTTGCTGTTGAGCAGTTGGACCGTCAGCGGTTGGTCGAAGGGTAGCTCGGGGTGATCGAGCAGGTTGGCTTTACCCTTCAGTTTGATCTGGGCCTTGCCGTCGACCAGGCCCTCCTTGAGCTTCAGCTGCTCGATGCCGTCCGGGGCGCGTTCCTTGTTCTTGTAGCTGAAGCCTTTCGAGGCTTCCTTCCAGCAGGGCTTGGTGCCGCAGGTGCCGCCGGCGGGGATGGTCGCGTCGAACAGCACGTTGTGGCCGCTGTCATAGATGCACAGTTGGTAGGAAGTCGTCGTGAGCGGCGTGCCGAAGTCGGCCTTCGCTGTCACTGCGCCCTTCGACCACTGCCATTGCAGCTGATCCTTGGCGCCTTCTTCCTTCTGCTTGAGCTTCAGTGACGCCTTGCCACTTTCCACCGGCAGGCGGCATCCGATCACCGGTTCCGCTGCGCACGGAGGGATCGCGGTCGCTGTCGGCGTCGCTGTTGCCGTGGCGGACGCCGTCGGCGTTTCGGTCGGGGTTGCGCTGTCGATCGGCGTCGGAGTCGGCGTCGCGGTGATCGTTGCCGTCGGTGTGTCGATTGCCGTTTCGGTGGCCGTGGGTGTCGGCGTCGGAGGTGCGACGGCGCCGCCCATCAGCTTGACGTCATCGACCTGCCACCAGATGGACGTCCCGTACAAATGAAAGCGAGCACGGAAGCTGCTTTGACCCGCCGCGACCGCCGTGAGGTCGAGGTTGATCGTATTGGGGCCATCGAACCAGCCGACCTTCTGCCACACGTTCGTCCACGTCATCCCGCCGTCGACACTCACATCGACGTCGGCCGTTCCGCCGGACGCGCTGATGTCCGTCTTGAACTCGAATCCTACGGTCGGGTAGGCGGCGAGGTTGAGCGTCGGTATCCTCAAGGTGATGTCGTACGGGCCGGCCCCATAGGTGGCGCCGAGCGCGTAACAGCCGGAGCCACCGGTTTCGTTCAGTGGAGCCTCGACGCCGTACCGCCCCCACCAGTACCCGAGGCCGGTGGTGAGCTCGCGATCCCAGCCGCTCGGCAGCGTGTCGCTGCAACCAGGGAAGGATTCGTT
>DASPMH010000154.1:0-2598 GCA_035627175.1 Terriglobales bacterium
GCCTGTGCCAGCTTCACCGGCGCAGCCGGCGAGACCCACCGCGACTACGTTCGCTGTGCCAAACCGGTGATCAAGCAGGCGATAGCGGCCCTCGAGTTGCGCAGGCAATGCCGCGCCGCCGCGCTCTACCCAGTGATTCGCTCGACCTGCGGATATCCCGACGACGCCTGGCAACCCTGCCTGCGCACCAGCCGCGCCGGCAAAGTGAGTTGCAAGATCAAGCTTCAGGACAAGTGCGATACCAAGGGCGACGTCTCGTGCGGACGCCAAGAGACTTGTCTCGACGCCGCTGACACCAACCATGACGGCCGGGTGAGCCACGGCGACCACGGCGGCTGCATGCAGGACTGTGCTGCCTTGCAGGCTCCTGCCGCCGCCCGCTGTACGGCCGAGCTCGATGCGTGCTTGGCGATTTGTGCAGGGCAGGTTTTCGTGTCCTGTTCCGAAGGCTGTCAGTATGCGTATTCGGGATGCACTGCGGATGTGACTGCGGCGTCCGAGCGATGCAACGCGGACATCGGCCTGTCGTGCGAGGCATTGCACGCCGGTGCAAGCGCGTATTGCGCCGCCAACCAGCGCTCCACCTACTGCCAAACGCGCTGCCAATACACCCATTATTTCGACGTGTTCTGCTACGACTCGTGCATCGGCGCCTATGATTGCACGACCGGAGCCGAGGCAGCGTACAGCGCCTGCGTGCAGCTCTAAGACGGCTGTAGCTGCCGTCGGGCTTGTCCACCGACTCGTCCACCATAGCCTTAGGCCCGCCGCCGCACTCTGCCGAGTGCGGCTACATTTTCGCTCGGCGCTTGCTTGCTCGCGGAGGGGGGTCGCCGGGCCGCTCCCACTTCAGCTGAAATTCCAGCTCCTCACTGCCGCCGGCGCGCTCGTGTTCGACGCTGATCGTTGCATTGCGCGGAATGCGGATGCGCTCGCCCGCGACCTGGAGGACGAACGATTTGCCGGCCGCGAGCGCCTCGGCCAGACGTCCCAGCTTAGCGATGAACTGGGGGCGGGAAGCGCTCCGCTCGACGTCGCGCGCCTTCTTTTTCGCAATCGCCATGGTGCGTGCTCCTATTCGTCTCGCGATCGCGTTGTGCCAGGGCGCGCAGCGCTGCTCAAGCAGAGCAGCGCCCCAGCGCGAGGCGCGCACTCTGCCGGCGCAGCTCCGACGATAGCGATTGCGTCAGCGGCCTGAGCTGCAGTGGCGGCGTCTGTCAGGTGACGCTTAGGGTGTGCAGGTTGGCCGCTGGTTGTGTACAGTCCGCCGCCATGAAGATCGCCTTGCCGTTGGTTAGTCTGCTTGCGCTGCTCGCTGCTTGCTCCGACGACGACTCGTCCTCCGCGCCGGCGAGTGCTGAGGAGTTCGCCGCTTCGAGTCGCAGCGCTGCCGCTGCCATCGACGAGGCTTGGCTGGCGCCGCGCCTGGCGACGCTTGCCGGCGACGAGATGGACGGCCGCGACAACCTGACCGACGGCAGTGCGCGCGCTCGGGCTTGGCTCGAGGAGCAGATGATCGCGGCCGGCATCGAGCCGCTCGGTGCCGATGGTTTCGAGCAACCGTTCGAACAAGGCGTCAACCTGATCGGGGTGATCCCCGGCAAGGATCCGAGCCTCGCCGGCGAGTACGTCGTGGTCAGCGGCCACTACGACCACCTCGGTGTCGTCGGTGCGCCGCGCAGCCAGTGCCGGGCGAGCTCGCGCGCCCCTGGTGATACGGTTTGCAACGGTGCCGCCGACAACGCCGCCGGGTCGGTGGCGACCTTGGCCGTCGCCAACGCCTTGGCGAACAGCGAGCACGGCACGCGGCGCTCGATCCTGATCGCCTTCTGGGATGCCGAAGAGGACGGACTGCTCGGCAGCCGCTACTTCGCCGACGAGCAGCCGCTGGTACCGCTCGAGCAGATCGTCGCGATGTACTCGGTCGACAACGTCGGCGGTTACATCATCAAAGGCGTCGAAGACTCCTTCGCCATCGGCACCGAGTACGCAACCGGCCTGCGCGAGCGGGTCAAGGCGATCAACGAAGAGACCGGCTTCACCCAATGGCCGGTGTCGTCCTTCTTTGTCGGCAGCGACACCGGCGGGCGCAGCGATCACCTGCCCTTCCGCCTGCACGGTGTGCCGATCATCTTCTTCGGCTCGGGCTCGCCGCCGGAGTACCACACCCCGGCGGACGACCTCGACGTCGTCAGCCTGGAGAAGCTCGCCCAGATCACCCGGCACGTCACCTTGATGACCGCAGATGTCGCCAACGCCGACGAGCGCCCGGCGTTCGTCGCCGAGCCGGTACCGCAGATCGATGACGCACGCGCTCTACTGGCGCTCGGCCTGGTGGTGCGCGAGGACCCTTCCGCGCTCGGCATCACCGATCCGCTGCTGATCAACATTCTCGAAGGATGGATCACCCGGCTCGAGCAGTTCATCGCCAATCCGCCCCAGACCGATGCCGCCTGGCGCGGCTACGAGAACTACGTCAAGAGCATCCTCGACATCGTCTACGACGTCATCGGCGGCGAGGCGCTGAGCGACGAAGAGCACAGTCACTGAGATCGCTGTAGCGCTCGCCGTTTGGAAACCTCACGTGCGCGAGCTGTG
>DASPMH010000155.1:0-10012 GCA_035627175.1 Terriglobales bacterium
GTGCTCGAGGGATCGGTCGCAACCCTGGTCGAGACGCTGCGCCGTGATCCGACGACGGTTGCTGCTGTTGGTATCTACGCCAGCCGCTGCGGTGTGTCGGGCTTGGTCAGCGACTACAAAAATCTGTGGATCCGCCATTCCTATCTGCGAGGGGCTCGGCAGATCGATTGGATGACGACCGCCTGCTGTGCCGTTCGACACTCCGCGCTTGCGGCGATCGGATACTTCGATCCTTCCAAATCGGCAGCGGCGGCGACCGATGACATCGACGTCGGTAGGAGACTGGCAGCGGCCGGCGGCAGAATCGAACTGGTGCCAACCGCCGAGGTGCAACATCGCAAGCGCTACTCCTTGAGCAGCTTCTGTCGCAACGAGTGGACTCGCAGCCGTGCCTGGACGCAACTGGCGTGGCAACAGTTGGGTGTCCGCGGCATTGCTCGCCGCCAGAGCTTCAACAACATTCCATTGAGCTTCGTGTCTGCCATGGCAGCCCAGGGTATCGCGTTGATCGGCTTGCTCGCGGGGCTGGCCGGAGCGCGCAGCGGATGGTGGTTGTTTGCGGGCGGGCTGGCGGCGATCCTGGTGCTTCATCGACGCTGGCTCGGGTTCCTGGTTGCCGAGCGCGGCGGGCGCTTCGCGGCCGCGACTGTTCCCCTGCTCTGCCTCGACTTGATCTGCTGTGGCCTCGGTTTGGTGGTGGGAACGTTCGAGTCGGCCTGGCGGGCTCCTTTGCCGGAGCCAGGTCGGCCATACAGCGGGACCGCCGGCGATAGCTAGCCTCACCAGCAAGATTGGCGCAGCTCGACTGCGCCTTTTCTATCGCCAGCCCTTGCCCTAAGGTTCGGCGGTGTTGCGCGATCTCGACTGGCGTCTGATCGGCGGAGCGATCGGGCTGTGTGTCTATGTCCTCGCACTGCTCGTTCCACCCGGCCCGACGCTGGCGGTAACGCCCGCAGCCGATGCCACCCTGTTGCAGCGCTTGTTTGCCGACGTGCCGACCTGGTGGGTCGCGGGTCGCCTGCTGGCGTTGTTTCTCGGCGCTGCCCTGCTGGCGGCTCGACTGCCGGTGCCGCGGCCGCATTGGTCCGCAGCGGCCCCGCTTGCCGCCTCCGGCGCCGCGGTGTGGGTAGGTCTGCCGATCGCGGTGACAGTCTGCGGGTTGGGGCTGTTTGCCGGCGTTCTCCCGCGTTGGGGACAATTGGCTTATCTGGTCTCTCTGGGTGCCCCGGCAGCGGCGACGATTTTGGCGAGGGGAGCGAGGCGACCCGGATTGCGCCGTCCGCTGCCGCGCGAGACGTGGATCTGTGCGGCGCTGTTGTCCGGCTGGGTCGCACTGACACTGGCGACGGTGTGGCGCGATCCGCGCGTCGCCAGTATCGGGGATCTTTGGTACCTGTACGACGTCTACCTCCAGTTCCTCGCCGACGGCACCAATTTTCTCACCTCGTGGCACCAGCAACTGGTGGCGGCGGTCGACATGATCGCCGCCGGCGGCACCTTCTACTCTGCCGGAGAGCCACCGAGCGTCCAGTCGTTGCAAACCGTGGGCGTCGGCTGGGCAGCGGCGTCCGCCGCTCTGACCGCATGGGCCATCGCTCGGCTGTTGTCGCCCCGCAGCGCACCGCTGGCTATGGCCGCTGTTCTCGGGTCACCGATCCTGCTCAGCATGACGCATTGGCCGTTTCCTTTCACGCCCATGCTGACCTTGGCGGCGGCGCTGCTCGCGCTCGTGGTGCACTTTGCACAGACCCGCTCGCTAGCTTCGTTTCTGCTGCTGGCGGCGGTGGCGGGCGTCACCGGGACCCAGGGCTATGGTGCCTTCGCCGCGCCGCCGGCGGTGCTGGCGGCGTGGTGGATCGCTTGGCGCCGGCCGCGTTTGCCGCTGCCGGCGTTCCTTACCTTCGTGATGACTTTGGTTGCCGCCGTCCTGCCGCCGTTACCGGCAGTGGAAATCGACAGCTTTCGTTCCGAGATGAGCGGCAGTGCATGGCCTTGGGCCGAGGTCGAGATGTATGCCAACGATCAGCGCGCCCCGTTGCTCGGCGAAAGACTGCAGGCGTTGGAGAAGGCAGGGCGAAGCTTGCCGCTCGACCATTTCATCGGCGGCGCGCTCGCCCCGTTCGCCAGCCCGCGCACGGCGATTCGACTGGTCGGCGACGCGCTGCTCGAGCCATGTTCGGCGGCCTTGACCGCTGTCGGGCTGCTACTCTGCCTTCGCGCAGGCAGACGGCGTTGGCAGCTTGGTGCCTGTGCCGCCGCGTGGCTGTTTCTGCAGCTGCCGATGATGGTTACGAGCAATTACGATCGCATCTCGACGATCCGCAATCTGCCCTTGCCGATCGCATCGGCTTTCTTTGCCGCAATCGCGTTCGAGGGCTTGTTGCTGGCGTTTCCCCGACGTCGAGCGACCGCCGTGCCGGCGGCGGCAGCCGTGCTGTCCCTCGTCTGCGGTTTGTTTTTGCATCACCGCATCAATCCGCACATCCTGGCGAGCTCGGCGATGGAGATCCTGCTCGAGGCGAGCGACCATAATCGTTCGAGCGGTGGAGCGGTGGTGCTCGAGCTTCTCGAAGGAACCGAGTATCTCTCTCTTCGCAGTGTCGCTTCCTTCCCCGATCCGCCGCTGCCGGTGATCCAATATCTTTCTCCGTTGGATCTGAAGACGGATGGGCAGCCAATTGCGGACCTATTCCTCTGGAGCCCGGGACTCGAGGAGGAATGCGACGCCGCTCGCGCCATCTGTACCTCCTTGCCGGCGTACACCGTCTTTACCTTGCGGTCACGCTCTCGGCTGTCTCAGGCTTTTGCCGCGGCGCGCAGCGATCGGTGGCAGCCGAAGATCGCGCCGCAGCGATGGACGGCGCGGTCGTGCGCCACCTTCACCGATCCTTATCCGGGAGAGCCGCGGCGCCGCTTGTGTACTCCGGACCGAATCGGCACGGGCGACGGTGAATTGGCATACCGGATGTTGGGTGGACCGGCGCTGCTGCAGGGCGATCTGCAACAAGCGGACGATAGGTTGGCCAACGCGATGGCGGCCGCATCGGCAGATCCCGAGGAGAAAATCTTCGCCTACCGCGCCGAGACATGGAATGCCGTTGGCGTGCTGCGGGCGCTGCAGGGACGCGACGATGAGGCCCGTCAGGCGCTGCTCCAGGCACGTCAGAGCGAGCCAAGCTATGCAGCGGCGGAGAACAATCTGGGAGTGATGGCTGTGTTGGGCGGCGACGCCGGCTCAGCCCGGCAACATCTGGAGCGATCGCTCACTGTCGACGATCGGCAAGCTGCAGCGCATTACAACTATGCGATCATCAGCTTGTTCGAGGGGCGCCGTGGAGACGCTGCGACGCACTTCGAGCGCGCCGACCAGCTTCTTCCCGAGTCTCGACGTGCAGGCGCGAGGATCCGAGCGCAGTTGGTGGAGATGGACCCGAATCAGCTCCGCTTCGAGGCGATCTTCAGTGCGCCGGCGCAGCAAAACTCGGTCGACTTCTACCTCGCCTTGAGCTTCCGCGGCAGCGAGCGATGATGACCGCAGCCTATTGGCTGAGCTTCGCGGCGCTCGCCGGCATTGCCCTCTGGCTCGGTGCCGACCTGCTGGCCACGCCGCCGATCTCGGACGGTTGGATGGCGCTGTGGGCGGTGCGCAAGCTCGACTGGTGGCGCGTGCTGAGCGAGCCGCTGGTCGCCGGTTACGTCTACATTTCCGTGTTCGAGCCGTTTTTCATGTTCGGACACCTGCTCGGCGACGCCCTGGCGCCGGCGCTGGGAAATGGCGGCTACCATGTGGTGCCGGTACTGGCACTGCTACTCAGCGCCGAGCGGTTGGCTGACATGGTGCGCCATGCCACTGGCTCCGCCATCAGCGCTCTGGCGGCGGCGGCTGCTTTTTTGTTCGCGGCGGTGAGCTGGCTGGGCGTCGCCGACACCTCTTCGTATCACTACCTGTGCGCCACCTCGCTGGCGCTGTGCAGTATCGCGCCGGGCTGGCGCGCCTATGCTGCGGGCGTCGAGCCGAGGCGCCTGGCGTCGTTTTCCTCCGCGGCCGCATACGCGCTGGCGATCGGATGGAAACCGGCTGTCGTCGGCGTACCGCTGTTGGTGATCGGCTTACTGCGCGCCGCGGGGTGGCGGCTGATTCCCGCCGCCTTGTTCGTCGTTCCGCACGGCATAGCTCTCGCTGCGCTGGTCGGCTGGCAAGTGCACATACTCGGCGGTATCGGCGGCTACCCCTTCACCCCGTTCCTGGTGTGGCCGAACCTCTGGGCCGCACCGTTGGTGGTCGCGGTAGAGTCTTGTGGTCACTTCGTCGTCGCTGTCGCCCTGGTCGCGGTGTCGTTGTTGTTGCGGCCGCGCGCCGTCTGGCTATGGGCCTTGGCAGCGATCGTCGGGTTCCTCCCGTCGATCTTTGCCTCGCCGATCGCGATCGGTATCGACAACGCCATCAAACTGATTCTGCCGTTCGCTTTGTTCCTGCTGCTGGTCAGTTGCAGCCTCGGCCTGCGGATCGGCAGCGGCGCGGTAGTTCTGGCCGCCGCGGTTCTCTTCTGGGCGCAGACGCCGCAGCGCGGCCACGTGCGCACCTTGCTCGATCATTTTGTCCGCAATGAGGCGGCCTATTTCTCGGCGGACGAGCCGCTGGTGGTGCTATCCCCGGACATCTGGATTGCCTATGCCTACGCTCACCAGTTGCGCCAGGATCCCAAGCCACCGCTGGTTGCCTTGTTCGATCCGATCGACGTGCAGCTCTATCGCAATTTCGAAGGATTCCCTGTCGGGGCGCGGCGGATCAATGTGCCGGAGCTCCCGCCGATCACGACCGAGCCAATGCCTCTAGATGGAATTACCATCGGAGCGGACGCCGGCGGACATTTCCGGCTCGACCTCGGCCACGAGCTCCCCGACCGATTGTGGCTGACATGGCACTACCAAAACGGCGCTACCAGCTTCATGTACAGCATGCCGGTGACTCGCACCCGCATTGCGTTTCCCCTCAATTATTCGCTGCGCGCGATGTTCTTGGTGCGGCCTCGAGACGACGGTCCATGGCTGGTCCATCGCTGGCAATCGCCCTGGTTCCGTAATCCGTATCCGAGCGCTGTCGAGTGAACCGGAACTACCATCGCTAGATTTGACGATCGACCAAGCTGCGATCAGCGGCGCCCTGGGGCTGGCGGTACGTCAGCCAGAAGTGGATCGTTTCCCATACCGATCGTGCCACCACTCGTGGATTCCCTGAGGTCGCCACACCGAATTCGCGGGCGTGGTACTCGATATCGATCTGCCGCAGGCGAAAGCCGAGATCCCGGGCGCGGATCATCAACTCGGCGGTGACGAAGCTGGCGCTGCGGCCCTCTACCCTGATCGCATCGACTACCGCGCGCTTGTAGATCTGAACGAAGTTGTAATCGCGCAGGTTGAGGCCGAAGAGTCGATTCAACAGCCAGACGTTCACCACCGAGTTGAGCTTGCGGTAGGCGGAGTATCCTGGCCGCGAGGTGCGCGTCGCGACGACGATGTCGGCCTCCTCCAGCAGCGGCAGCATCAGCCGCAAATCGCGCAGGTCGAAGCAGTAATCCATGCCGTTGTGAGTAATCAGCTCACCGCGCGCCTGGCCGAGGCCACAAACCAATGCCGCCCCGCCGCCGAGGTTGCGGGGCTGATGGATGACACGGATCTCCGGGTGGACCGCTGCCAGCTCGTCTGCGATCGCGCCGGTCGCGTCACGACTGCCATCGTCGATGATCAGAAGCTCGAATTCGGTGAAGATCTCGCGCAGCGCCGCCAGCGAACGCTCGACGGTACGGCGAATGTTCAGCTCTTCGTTGTAGGCAGGGTAGATGACGGACAGCTGCATGAATGTCGAGCCGTCCGCGGCAGACGGGCACTGGGCGACTCATAACCGAGATGAAGGAACGCTACCAGTGAGCCAATCGATGACGCTATCGGGACGGGCGAGCCACACCTTTTCGACCTTGATCACCTGACGCAGCGCCGCTTCGATCGCAGCCAGCGTCGCTCGATTGGCGGCTTGGTGGGGCTGCGGGTGGATCGAGAACACCACCAATCCGCCGTGCTCGATCACCTGCTTGGCGCGCTCGGTCTGTCGCTGCCAGAACGGTTCGACGGCGAGGCCTTCGAGGTGGCGATCCTCATCGGAAGGTACCGTCAGCGGTAACTCGATCAAATCGCCATAGGTGCGGTAGGGGAAACAGGTGCCACAGCCGTTGCGCGTGGTGGTGGTGAAGCGGGTCGCCAGCGACGGCACCGAGGTGTCGTAGGCGAACAGCGGTGCAAGCTCGGTCAGAAAGCTCGGGCTGCGCCACAGCCACTCGGAGCGGAACCCGCGAATTGCCCAGCGCTCGACGAAACGCCGCACCGCCTCGAGCCGGGCGGCGAAGGCGCTGCCGCTCAGCATCGGCCAACGGGCGTCGTGGTTGTAGCCGTGGCAACCGATTTCGGCACCGCGACCGATCAGCTTCTCGATACCTTTCTCCGCCATCGTGCCGGCGCAGTAGGCAGGAACGCAGTACCAGGCGCCGGCGAGACCGAGCTGCTCTTCCATGTCGCAGAATCGATCGATCCACTCGGGATGGCGAAAGAGCCAATCGGTATCGACATCGTGGGTGAGCGTGACCGCGGCGCGGTGGCCGTGCGGCCATTGCCGCGCCAGCGACCGTTGGCCAAGGCCTTCGCCCGCGGCTGCGCCGAGGTCGCGCAACCATTCGACGACGAAGACGGGTGGCTGAGGCGGAAAGGCAATCGCTGTCGCCGCCTGCCCGCGCAGGCGTATCGAACGGGCGATCGCTTTGAGAGTGTTCGGCAGCCGCGAGTAGTTGAACGGCAGCTGCATCTCGAGGGTCGGCTGCAAGCCGTCGTGGTACGACTCGAGCAGAATACCGTCGATGGTTTCGCCGAGATCGAAATGCAGCTCGAGCCCACCATCGTCGGCCGAGCTGACCAAGCAGACCGCAAGCGCATCGGCGGTGCTCGTTCCCGTCAATGCCGGCTGCCGAGCCGGTGAGAGCGGGCGCACCGGTCCGGCGACCCACAACACCTCCGGCATGCCCTGGCGCAAAGCTACCGGCAGCCGCTCGCTGGCGCTCAGGCGGTAAAATCGCGGCTCGAGCCTTTTCAGACGGCAACCTTGTTGCCACCGATGGCGAGCGATCGGCTTGCGAGCTCCAGCAGCCGCACCACTCGCAACCCCGCGGCGGCGCTCGACAAGGGCTCCCTGCCGGTGCGGATGCATTCGACGAAGTGCTCGCACTCCACCGCCAGCGCCTCGCGATTGTCCAACTTCGGCGCCCACATGTCGCCGGTGCGGTAGTCGACCAAAGTGCGATAGAGCGAGTCCTCGCCGGTGACGCGGATGCCGCGATCGTACACCCGGATCTTCTCGGTCGTCTCCATGTCGTCGTAGACGAGCATCTGGCGGCTGCCGCCGATCAGCATCTGGCGGATCTTGACGGGGGAGAGCCAATTGACGTGCAGGTGCCCGAGGAAGTTGCTGGCAAACTGCAAGGTGACGTAGGCGACGTCGCAGAAGCCGCTGCCGGTGTGGTCGGAGCCGATGGCCGAGACGAACTGCGGCGGTTCGCCGATGACATGGTCGAAGATCGCGAGATCGTGTGCGGCAAGATCCCACAAAACATCGATGTCGTGCTGAAACAGGCCGAGGTTGATGCGCACCGAATCGAGGTAGTGGAGCTCGCCGAGCTCGCCGGCGGCAATGATTTCCTTCATCTTGCGCACCGCGCCGGTGTAGATGAAGGTGTGGTCGACCATCAGTACCACACCCTTGCGGCCGGCAAGCTCGATCAACTCCTCGGCCTGGGCGCTGGTATGGGTGATCGGCTTCTCCACCAATACGTGCTTGCCCGCCTGGAGCGCCTGCTTGGCCAGTGGGTAATGCGTCGTCACCGGCGTGGCGATGACCACCGCCTCAACCTGGGGATCGCCGACGACGGCGGTCGCGTCGGTAGTAATCTGAAGTCCCGGATGCCGCTTCTTCGCCAGCGCCAGTCGATTCGGTCGCACATCCGCGCACCAACACAGCTCGACGTCCGCGATTTCGGCGAGGTTGCGCATCAGATTTGGTCCCCAGTAGCCGTAGCCGATCACGCCGATCTTCATGCGCACAGATGTCCGGGGCTGCCTATAACATCAGCGCGCCTGCCGCTGCCACACAGAGCAAGTGGGACATCTCGTGGTGTTCGGCGCCGAACTGTATTAACCCAGGTCGATCATGGCGCGATCGCCCGCCGTCTTCGTGCACCAACGGGGCCTATGTGAGTCCGATCATGTCGGCGACGGAACCCGCATCTGGGCGTTCGCCCACGTAATGATCGGCGCCCGTATCGGGCGCGATTGCAACATCGGCGATCACGCTTTCGTCGAAACCGGTGCCGTCGTCGGCGACCGGGTGACGATCAAGAACGCGGTACTGATTTGGGACAAGGTGCTCATCGAAGACGATGTCTTCCTCGGTCCCGGCGTCGTTTTCACCAACGATCTGGTGCCGCGGGCGGCGGTGAAGAAGACTGGTGACGCGTTGCTGCCGACGCGGATCGGTCGCGGCGCTACCGTCGGCGCCAATGCCACCATCGTCTGCGGCGCGACCGTCGGAGCACATGCCTTCATTGCTGCCGGTTCGGTCGTCGTTGGCGATGTCCCAGCGCATGGCCGCATGGCGGGGAATCCGGCTCGCCGCATCGGCTGGGTGTGCCAGTGCGGCAGCAAGTTGGCGGAGACGTTCGCCTGTGCCTGCGGCCGCCGCTACCGCCTGATCGACGACATTGCCGGTTTGCAAACTAGCGGTGGGTCTCACTCGGTAGCTTGAACACCACTGTCGCCGGCAGGCGATCGAGCAGCAGGCTCTCGCTGTCGAACTCCACCGCCGGCTCGCCGTCGATGGTTGCGCCGGTGACGCCCGGCGGTAGCGGTGGACGCAGCACCAGCCGTGGCGCCGAGCGCAGCTCGCCCGAGATCTCCATGTGCACCCCCTCGCGATCGCGACGCAGCTCATAGCTGATCCGTCCGAGCTCGGTGGGGAGATCGCGCACCACCACGGTATTGTCGCCGTCGAGCCACTCGCTCGCGACTCCGGCGGCGAGCACCAGCTGGTTGTCGTCGAGCTTCTCGTAGACCAACATCATGCGCACCGCCGACAGGAAGCTCGAGCCGACCCAGGTGTGCGGCATGTCGCCTATGAAGCGCGGCGCTTCGAGGTCGCGCCAGACGATCTCCGGCCACTGATTCCAGGCCTGCGGCCGGCGATGCGACATCAGGAAGCGCAACACCTCGTTGGCGCGCTCGCGCTGGCCCAGCTGGACGAAGGCTCCGACATTGCGGAATTCGTAGGGCGCATAGTTGGTCCAGGCGCTCGCGTTGCTCTGGCGATCTTGGAAGAAGCGGTAATAGCGCTCGAAGGTCGCCGGCAGCAGGTGCGGCGCAAGGCCGGGTAGCTCGATGCCGATGGTTGCCAGGATCGAGGTCGCTGTCGGGTCGAAATCGCCGAGCTCGACCGAGCCGGGGATGTAGCGGATCGCGTTGACGGCGACGGTCAAACCGATCGAGTCGACGACGTTGCGTTCGAGCTCGGCGCGCCACTGCTCGTACTGCTGCGCTCGACCGTGATCGCCGACTACGGTAGCGAGCGTCACCGCATCGCGCAGCCCCCGCAGCGCGAAGAAATCGTCCCAGTAGGAGTGCACCGGATGGGCGGCGTAACCTTCGTGGCTGATCGACTCCGGCAACAAGCCATAGAAGGCGCGCAGGCTCGGGCGCTGGTAGCGCTCGGTCATGCGCTTGGCGCGCAGGTCCTGAATGTGGCCGACCGCGGCGACGACGTTGCCCCACAGGGCGTACACCAGCTCGGCATCGCCGGTGTAGCGGTAGTACTCGGCGATGGCAAAGATCAGCTCGCCGTCGCTGTCATACTCCGGAGTCGGGTCCGGACCACGGTCGTCGACGCAGCAGGGCACGCGACCGCTGGTGAACTGCTTGCTCG
>DASPMH010000156.1:0-2179 GCA_035627175.1 Terriglobales bacterium
GGATCGTATCGACATGGCGGTAGCGTTTGTCTTCTCCAGCGGGCTAGACCTGCTCGAGTGTCATCTCGCCGAGGCGATCGGTCGCGGCGCGAGCGTGCGCATCCTAACGGGTGACTACCAAGACGTGACCGAGCCGCAGGCTTTGCGGCGATTGCTGGATCTCGAAGGCGCGGCCGAGGTGCGAGTGTTCGAGGCGCGCGACACGAGTTTCCACCCGAAGGCGTATCTGTTCACGCGTGCCGGCGCCGGTGGCGGAGCCGCCTATGTCGGCAGCTCCAATATCTCTGCGACTGCGCTGCGGCACGGCATTGAGTGGAACTATCGGATCCAATCGAGCGAGCAGCCGCGCGGCTTCGCGGAAGTGCAGGCGCAGTTCGAACGGCTTTTTCACCATCCAGCGACCCGGCCTCTCAGTGCCGAATGGATCAGCGCTTACGAAGCGCGCCGGCGACAACCGCTTGCGCGGGTCGAGATCGCCCCCGAGCCGCCCGCGCCGCCGCCGGATCCTACACCGGTGCAGCAGGAAGCGCTTGCCGCTCTGGCGGCAACGCGCGCGGCCGGCAACGGCGCGGGACTAGTGGTGATGGCGACGGGCCTCGGCAAGACATATCTGTCTGCATTCGACAGCCGCTCCTTTCGTCGGGTTCTATTCGTCGCCCACCGCGAGGAGATCCTAGAGCAGGCCATGCGCGCCTACCGGCGGGTACGACCGGACGATCGATTCGGTCGTTACTCCGGACAAGAGAAAACGCCGGAGGCGGACGTGCTGTTCGCCTCCGTGCAGACCCTCGCGCGCTTGCCGCATCTGAGGCGATTTACGCCGAAGGCGTTCGACTACGTCGTCGTGGACGAATTCCACCACGCCTGCGCAGCGACGTATCGGCGCTTGATCGGCTACTTCCATCCGCGATTCCTGCTTGGCCTGACTGCTACGCCCGAGCGCACCGATGGCGGTGATCTGTTGACGCTGTGTGGCGAAAACCTCGTCTACCGCTGCGACTTCATGGAAGGAATTCAACGAGCATTGCTATCGCCGTTCCACTATTTTGGCGTGCCGGATGAAGTCGACTATACAAACATCCCATGGCGCAGCTCGCGGTTCGATGAGGGGGCGCTGACCCAGGCGGTAGCGACCCAGTCACGTGCACAGAACGCGCTCGACCAATATCGCGAGCGAGGCGGCGCCCGCACGCTCGCGTTCTGTTGCTCGCAGCGGCACGCGGATTTCATGGCCGACTACTTCGGCAAGGCCGGGCTGCGCGTCGTCGCCGTCCACTCCGGTCCGGGCGCGGCACCGAGGACGAGCTCGCTGGAGCAGCTCGCGGCGGGTGATTTGGATGTCGTCTTCGCCGTCGACATGTTCAACGAGGGAGTCGACGTGCCCTCGATCGATACCGTGATGATGCTGCGGCCGACCGAGTCCTCCATCCTGTGGCTGCAGCAATTGGGTCGCGGCTTGCGCCGCTTTCATGGCAAGGAGCGGCTGGTGGTGATCGATTACATCGGCAATCACCGCACCTTCCTGCTGAAGCCGCAGACCTTGTTCCAACTCGGCCCGGGCGATGCAGCGATTGCCCGCGCACTGGATCTGGTGACGAAGGGCGAGGCGGAGCTGCCGCCAGGCTGCGCGGTCACCTACGACTTGGAAGCCGTCGACATCCTGCGCGGTCTGCTCAGAGTGCGGCCACGCGATGCGGAGGCGCTACGGCTGTACTATCAGGACTTCCTGGAGCGGCGCGGAGCGCGACCTCTGGCGGTAGAGGCAATGCACGACGGATACGCACCGCGTTCGGCGCGGACCAAGCATGGATCCTGGCTGCGCTTCGTTCAGACGATGGGGGGCCTTTCGCCTCAGCAGGCGAGTCTCTTGGAAGAGCACGGTTCGTTCTTCGACTCGTTGGAGACCACGCCAATGACCAGGAGCTACAAGATGCTGGTGCTCCAGGCGATGCTGAACATCGATGCCCTGCCTGGCAGCATTGATATCGAAGCGCTCGTCCAAGAGGTCGCGACGATCGCTTCCCGTTCGGCAAGTCTCCGTGCCGATGTCGGCCCCGCTCTCACGCGCGAACCAGAGCTGCGCAAGTTGGTCGAGGAGAACCCGATCGCTGCCTGGGCAGGCGGGAAGGGCACTGCCGGAGTCTCCTACTTTGCCTACCGAGATGGCACTTTCAGCACG
>DASPMH010000157.1:0-2533 GCA_035627175.1 Terriglobales bacterium
GGCGAGGTCACCGCGCAGCGTGTCGCGGAGCAGCTGCAGGTCGCGGACCTCGGCGTCGCATTGAGCGCAGGCGGCGGCATGAAGCGACACCGCTCGCATCTGTTTGGCGTCGAGCTCGCCGTCGAAGAACAACGGCAGCAGGTTGGTGGCTTCGCTACAATTCATGCCGCCTCCTTCCGACTGCGGAACGGGCGGATGATTCGAAACGAAATAGAGGTGAGGGGGGAATTTGCGAAGGACATTGGCTCAAGCGAGATCTCGGAGTTTCTTCTGGAGTCGCTTACGAGCGTAGTGGAGTCGGCTCATCACCGTGCCTTTCGAGCAGTGCATCACACGGCTGATCTCCTCGTACGAAAGTCCTTCAACTTCGCGCAGAAGTATGACGGCTTTGTGATCAGGGGTCAACTCGTCGATCGCTTCGGCGACGCGCTCGCCGACCTGTTGCGCCTGGGCGCGTTGATCGGGGCCGAAGGGTCGCTCTTCCTGCAGGGTTTCTTCGAAGGTCTGCCCCTCATGCTCGGGACGGGGATTGTCGAACGATACGGTAGACTGGCGGCGTTGCCGGCGGCGGAAGTCGATCGCCTTGTTGACCGCGATTCGGTACAGCCAGGTGTAGACGCTCGACTCGCCTTTGAAGTTGCCGATGTTCTCGTAGGCTTTGACGAACGTTTCCTGGGCGATTTCCATAGCATCATCCGGATTGTGCACCATGCCCAGAGCCAAGGAGACGATCCGACGCTGGTATTTCTCGACCAGCTCTTGGAAGGCAGCCCGATTTCCGCGGCGACATTCCTCGAGCAGATCGTTCTCAGTGCGCTGCACGCTGCACACCCCGTAGACGGACGTTCATCTTTGGTTATTCACGCGTTCAGTGCAGCTCGGCCCAATTTTGTCCGATTGCGGCATCGACACGCAGCGGTACCGCCATCGGGTACACCTGCTCCATCTCTTCGCGGACGACGATCAGGGCGCGCTCGGCATCCGCCTGAGCCGCTTCGACCAGCAGCTCATCGTGCACCTGCAGGACCAACCCCGCCTGCAGCCGCTCTTGGCGCAGGCGGCGGTGGATCGCAACCATCGCAACCTTGATCAGGTCCGCGGCCGAACCTTGGATCGGGGTATTGGTCGCCGTCCGTTCGGCCGCCTGCACCAGGTTGCGGTCGCGGCTGTTGAGATCGGGCAGCATGCGCCGGCGGCCGAAGATGGTGGTGACGTAGCCGCTCGCCCGCGCCTGCTCTCTAATGTTGTCCATGTAGGACTTCACCCCGGCATAGCGGGCGAAGTAGTCGCGAATGTACTGGTCTGCCTGCGCCAGCGGGATGCCGAGCTCGCGGGCGAGGCGCTGCGGTCCCATCCCATAGATGATGCCGAAGTTGATCACCTTCGCCACCCGCCGCATCTCAGGGCTGACCATCCCCGGCAAGACATTGAACACTTGTGCCGCGGTCGAGGCATGCACGTCGGCGTCGGTGGCGAAGGCTTCGACCAGCGCCGGATCGCCCGAGAGATGAGCGAGCACCCGCAGCTCGATCTGCGAGTAGTCGGCGCCGATCAAGACACATCCGGGGGCGGCAATGAACGCCGCACGGATGCGGCGGCCGTAGTCGGTGCGGATCGGGATGTTCTGCAGGTTGGGATCGCTCGAGCTCAGTCGTCCGGTCACCGCGACCGCTTGATTGAAGGTCGTATGCAGCCGCCCGGTCGCGGCTCGCACCGCTTGCGGCAGCGCGTCGATATAGGTCGACTTCACCTTGGCCAAAGCGCGGTGCTGCAGGATTTTGGCGGGCAAAGGATGTTCCAAGGCGAGCTTGTTGAGCACGTCGACATCGGTCGATAGCCCGGTCTTGCCGCGCTTGACGCCTTTGCGCGAGAGCTGCAGCCGTTCGAACAAGATTTCGCGCAGCTGCGGCGCCGACCCGATATTGAATGGTCCGCCGGCGAGCTCGTAGATGTCGCGCTCGAGCTCGATCAGATTGGCGGCGAGCTCGTCGCCGATCGCAGCGAGTGCGGCGACATCGACCAACATGCCGCGCCGTTCCATCTCGGCGAGCACCGTCACCAGCGGCATCTCGATCTCATAAAACAGCTGGCGCAGCGTGCGGTCCTCGATCTGCCGCGACATCTGCTCGTAGAGCGCGGGGAGCATTGCGACCCCGGCACCGAGGCATTGCTCGTCCTTGCGGTACTCGGAGAGGCTCTGCCCGAGCAGCTCGGTCGCCAGCTGCTCGATGCGATGCCCCGGCGAAGCTTCGAGCACGTACGAGGCGATCATCACGTCGAAAGCGGGATCGATGGCGTCGGCTAGCTCGGGCTCGAAGCCACGCAGGTCGCGCTTGAGGTCGTGCGCAACCTTGGTGATGCTCGCATCGCGCAACAGCCGCTCGAGCTCGCTCCACTTGTCGCCGTCCGCACCAC
Organism: Terriglobales bacterium; assembly: GCA_035627175.1. Taxonomy (GTDB): domain Bacteria; phylum Desulfobacterota; class Binatia; order HRBIN30; family HRBIN30; genus DASPMH01. The sequence continues at coordinate 2,416 of DASPMH010000157.1, forward strand.
GTTCGAGCGCAATCGGATCTTGCCCTGCGGTGGCGATCACCGCACCGGTCAGCTCGCCCGCTTCGGTGTGGAGACAACCGAGCGCTATGCTGCACGAGCTCGCCACCGCGGCGAGGAA
>DASPMH010000158.1:0-2174 GCA_035627175.1 Terriglobales bacterium
GATCAACCCGAGTCGGCGAAGATTGGGCACTACCGTGTGCATGTAGATCTCGCTGTTGATCATCTCCCACTGCGGCATACCGAGCACCATCGCGGTGACATTGTCGGGATCGAGCCCATACTTCGGCCCGAACAGCCGCAGCATGTCGAGCTGCTGGTTGGCGTTGAGCGCCTCGAGAATCGAGAAGGCGAAGTCTTCCATCTCCGCCATCTCCTCCGGAGTCGAATCGCGCACCACCTGGCGCATCGACAGCACGCCGCCTTCGGGGTGCTGTCGATGCGCCAGGTGGTGCGCGATGTCCTTGAGCAACGGGTTGGTGGTGGTCTTGGCGATCATGTCGAAGATGCCGACCGCGATGCCCTCGAAAAGGGTCTGCATGCCGAGAGTCTTCAGCTTCCAGGTCGGCGCCTCGAGCAGTCGGTCGAGCAGCACCTTGATGGTGGGGTTGATCGGATAGATCGTGCCGACCTTGCGCTGCAGGAACTTCGACATCACCTCGACGTGGCGCACTTCGTCGATCACCTGCGAGCCGGCGTAGAACTTGGCATCCATCGTCGGGCAAGCATTGGTCAGCTGGCCGCAGAGCTGCAGCGCCGCCTGCTCGCCGTGGAGCAGCTGCGACACCATGTGGGTGAACTCGTCGAAGGCAGCCTCGCGGCAGGTCTCCTCGTCCGCTCCCATCAAGGTGAGGATCGTCGGCATCAGCAGGACGTTCTCGCGCGGCACGAACCACTGGTCACGCGGGAACGGGATGCTCCAGTCGACGTCGGTCTCGGCATTCCACTGCCCCTTCTTGCCGCGCTCGTAGAGGGCGCGCAGCTCCTCGACCTCGCTGCCGTACTCCCAGGTCCAGTGCAGATCCATCGGCACGCCGACGTCGAGCTTGTTGCGCAACTCGGCGATCTGGTTCTCATCGACGATGTCGAGCAGCTCGAAATCTCCGACGGCGCGGCGGTGTTCGGCGAGAATTTTTTCCATAGATCCTCCTCTGAGGTTACTTGACCGGACGCGGCCGGACGGCGGCACCGGAGACCAGCCCGAGGTGCAGGAAGTCGCGGACTTCCTGCTTGCGGCGTTTTACCGCCTCGGGCGAAAAAACCGATTTGCCGATGAGCTCGTCGCCGAACTCACCGGAAGCGAAGTGATAGACGGTAAGGCCGATCAGGCTCTGCAAGGTGTGCGGGATGCTCGCCTTGCGAAACGCCCCGGCTGCCATGCCGCGCTGCAGTAGCTCGGCCAGTGTCGCGACCAGATGGTGCAAGGTCGCATCGACGTGCCGCTCTTCCTCGCTGGTGCCGGTCAGCTCATCGTCCTCGAACAGCGAGCGCAGCAGCAAGCGAGCCGAGGTCGGGTACTCGACCAAGGTGTCGATCAGGGTTTCGAGCCAGTGGTCGAAGCGCGCGACCGCATCGCCGGGAATCTCCAGCGCGGCGGTCAGGCGTCGATCGAAGATGTCGAGGATCCGTCCGGCGACCGCCGCATGCAGCTGCACCTTGCTGGTGAAGTGATGGAAGAGCGAGGATTTGCCGATGCCGACCGCGTCCGCCACTTCGCGCATACCGACGCCGGAGTAGCCGCGCCGGGCGAACAGGGCTTCGGCCGCATCGAGAATCTTGTTGCGCGTGCTCGCCTCACCGTTGAGGACACGGCCGCGAGGCAGCGGGATATTGGCGACGACGTTGTCCATGCGACCGACCGATCGGTCGGACCGTAGCCCGCAGCCCAGCGACAGTCAATCGCCTCCCCAGCCGCACTCCTCCTTTTTCAATTGCCAATTGGGAACGCGCTTGATCGGGTTGCCGCCGCGGCGCGCGGCGCTCGGGAGGCATGATTCGACTGCTGATTGTTTGCACCATTGCTCTGACGCTGGCGCTGACTGCCGCCGCTGGCGCCCAGGTCGGCCCGCCGGTGACCCCCGGCTTCCCCAACGTCACCCAAGTCCCCGGGGCGATCCTCAGCGGTCTCAACGCGCCTCAACAAGGCCGCACCGCCGTCCTCGCCTACCACAACGGCATCCTCTTCACCGTTCCGGAAGTACCGGCGAGTCAGCCCGGCGCCGACTTCGAAGTCCGCACCTGGGATATCCGCAACCCGCGCCAGCCGGTGCAACTCGCCACTTGGGGCCGCACCCGCATGCCGATCAACGCCCACGGCTTCTTCTACAGCGGCGATTA
>DASPMH010000159.1:0-2572 GCA_035627175.1 Terriglobales bacterium
GCGAACGGCTGCGGCGGGCGATTGGCTATCTGCCGGCGGGTCTGTATGAGCCGCTACCATGCTGGAGCTTTCTACTTTCCTGTCCCTGGCCGGGTACGCGGTAGTGGTCAGCCAACCGCTCGCCTATCTCGTCTTTCTGGGCCCCGCACAGAGCGCCTTGCCGGCTGCCGCGTACATCGAGCTGCGCCACGGCATCGATGCGGCGATGAATCGACGCCTGCCGGTGATCTACCTGAGCACCCTGGCGGCGGTGACACTGCACCTGGCCCTCAGCTGGAACCGCGGCGGCGGCCATCTCTTGCTGATCCTGATGGCCCTGCTCTGCCTGGTCGCCGACATCGCCCTGGCGTTGCGCAAGAACGTGCCGATCAACCAAACCATCGACAGCTGGTCGGCTGCCGACTACCCGGCCGACTGGGCCACCTACCGGGCGCGCTGGTTCGCCGCGTTCCGCTACCGGCAAATAGTGATGATCGCCGGATTCCTCAGCCTGCTGCTCGGCATCACCGCGTAGGAAAGCTCGTGGCGCCGCAAGAGCTTCTCGCAGAGCACGCGGAGCTCGCTGAGACCGGCAAGAAAACAGAATCGGATCTTCTCTTATCTCAGCGGGCTCCGCGGGCTCAGCGAGAGATCCGTCTCTTCAACGCATCCGGTGCAGAGCGCAGAGCTTGTTGCCGGACGGATCGCGCAGATAGGCGAGATACATCTTGCCGAGGTCGCCTTCACGCACGCCCGGCGGATCCTCACAGGTCGTCCCGCCGTTCGCCAACCCCGCCGCATGCCACGCGTCTACGGTCGCCGGGTCCGCCACGGTGAAGCCGACCGTAGCGCCGTTCGCAGGCGACGCGGCAGCACCGTTGATCGGCTTGCTCACCGCAAAGGCACCCGTCGGCGACAGGTAGAAGATCCGCCGATCCTCATTGATGATGCCGGGACCGATGCCGAGAGTACCGAGCACGGCGTCGTAGAATTTCTTGGATGCCTCGAGATCGTTGGTGCCGACCATGACATGGCTGAACATCGCCTTCCTCCTTGGCTCGATCCGCCGCGAGCGACGCGGACGGGTAAATGTGCTCGGCTGATGCCTCAGCGCGCCAGCTCGTTCAACTGGCCCTGAAAACTTCGCTCTGCTCTCGAGCCCAGCAGATGCAGCGACACCTGTGGCTGAACGGCGGCCTCGCGAACGCGCCGACTGCCCTGCCGACACCACTCACCGCAACGTTCGGACCCCGATTGACCATCGCTTACGAACGGCCCATCGTGGGCCGTTCGTGTGCGCCGCGGTAGCGGCGTTTGGTGAGAGGCAGATTCAATGAAGATCGGCTCGCCCAGGGTTTCCAAGTTGCATCGAGCGCCGGGCGTCAATCCTGTCCACGCAGTTCAATTCTATGAAGACGACGCTTTCATCGTCGAGAGCGTCGCCGATTTTGCCGTGGCTGGACTGATCAACGGAGAAACTGTGTTGCTCATCGCGACGCCGGCGCACCGCGCCGCGATCGGGGCGCGGCTCGCGCTTAAAGATCTCGCACAGCACCCCGATTATATCGCCCTCGATGCCGGCGAGACCCTCAACCATTTCCTGGTCGCCGGCATGCCGCATGAGTCGCGATTCGACGCCGTAATCCGCAGCCAAATGGAGCGTCTTGCTGCCCGTGGCAATGGCCTGCGGGTTTACGGCGAGATGGTCGCGCTGCTGTGGGCCGACGGCAAACGCGATGCTGCGCTGGAGTTGGAGCGCATGTGGACCCACCTCGGCACCGAGCTCCCCTTTTCACTCCTCTGCGCCTACCCTTGGAAGATTTTCGGTCGCAGTGAAGATGCCGAAGCCTTTCTCGCGGTCTGCCGTTCCCACTCGCACGTACTGCCGATGGAGGAGTGGGGCGCGCTCGAGACCGATGAGGAGCGGCTGCGCGCGCTCGCCGAGCTACAACACCGCGGCAAAGCGCTCGGCGAAGAAGTGCTCGCCCGTCAGGCAGCACAAAGAGCGCTGGAGCGATCGGAGCGCGAGCTTGCCGACTTCTTCGAGAACGGTCCGGTCGCTTTGCACTGGGTCCGCGCAGACGGAATTATCCTGCGCGCCAACCGAGCCGAGCTCGAGCTGCTCGGCTACGACGCCGGCGAATACCTCGGCCATAACATCGCCGAATTCCATGTCGACCGAGCCGTGATCGCCAACATGTTGGCGCAGCTCGCCGCCGGCGAAACTCTGAAGAACTATGAGGCACGGCTGAGATGTAAGGACGGTTCGGTCAAAGCCGTGCTGATCGATTCCAACGCATATTTCGACGGCGACGCGTTCGTGCACACCCGCTGCGTAACCCGCGACATCACCGAGGCCAAACGTGCCGAGGAGGTCAGGGCGCGATTGGCAACGATCGTCGAGAATTCCGATGATGCCATCATCAGCAAGACGCTCGACGGTGTCGTCACCAGTTGGAATCGCGGCGCCGAGCGGATCTTCGGCTATTCCGAAGCCGAGATGATCGGTCAGTCCATCACCCGCCTTCTGCCAACCGACCGCGCCGACGACTTCTCCCAAATCATCGGCGCGCTCGAGCGCGGCGAGCGGGTC
>DASPMH010000160.1:0-2103 GCA_035627175.1 Terriglobales bacterium
CCAGGATCATTGCGCCGGCGCAGGTAGAGGTGCGGTAGGCCGCTGCCCTCTAGTCAAGATTGTGCACGAAGATCGATCGATGAACGTCATGTCTCTGGTTCGGAAAAATTCGGATTCGTCTGAGTTCGTGCCTTCGTGGTGAAATCGGACTCCGCGCGTTGAACACTCGTATGGCTCAAGCTCGATATATTGTTGGGATCGATTTAGGGACGACCAATAGCGTGTTGGCGTACGTCGATGGGACGGACGCGGACGCGGCGATTTCTGTGTTCGAGGTGCCGCAGCTGACCGCGGCCGGTAGCGTCGAGCGGCGCTCGGTATTGCCGTCTTTCCTGTACCTGCCCGCGAAGGAAGAGCTTGGACCCGACGCACTGGCTCTGCCCTGGGGAACTCCGGACGAAGTGGTCGGCCATTTTGCTCGTGGACGCGGTGCCGAGGTGCCGATGCGATTGGTATCGTCGGCAAAATCTTGGCTGTGCTACGCCGGCGCGAACCGGGATGCGCCGATCTTGCCGTGGAATGCGCCCGAAGACGTCGCCAAGCTCTCGCCGGTCGAAGCATCGAGACGCTACCTCTCCCACCTGCGTGCGGCGTGGGATCATGCCTTTCCGGATGCACCGCTGCACCAGCAGGAGGTGCTGCTGACGGTGCCAGCGTCGTTCGATCCGGTCGCGCGCGAGCTGACAGCTCGTGCCGCAGCGGCCGCGGGACTCGAACAGATCACCGTGCTCGAAGAGCCGCAGGCGGCCTTCTATGCCTGGGTCGAAAGCGCTGGAGACGAGTGGCGCAAGGCGTTGCAGGTCGGCGACCTGGTATTGATCTGCGATCTCGGCGGCGGCACCACCGATTTCAGCCTGATCGCGGTGCGTGATGAACGCGGTGAGCTGAGCCTCGAACGCATCGCGGTCGGCGACCACATTCTGTTGGGGGGCGACAACATGGATTTGGCGCTGGCCTACCATGTACGCGAGCAGCTGGCGGCGAAGGGTACGACGCTCGACGAGTGGCAGTTCCGCTCGCTGGTGCTCGGCTGCCGCGAGGCGAAAGAGCACTTGCTGGCCGATCCGAAGGCGCAATCCCATGCGATCGCTTTGCTGGGCCGCGGCCGCAAGTTGATCGGTGGGACGGTGCGCACCGAAATCGAACGGGCCGATGTCGACCGGATCTTGATCGATGGCTTCGCGCCGCGTTGCACCCTGCAGGATCGCCCGCAGGCGCAGCGGCGTACGGCATTGCAGGAAATCGGTTTGCCCTACGCGAGCGACCCGGCGATCACCCGTCATCTCGCCAGCTTCCTGCAGCGCCAGGGCGGTGGCGCAAAAGGGTCGAGCGCGCCATTGACCGCGGTCCTTTTCAATGGCGGCGTCACTCATGCCGACTTGCTGCGCCAACGGCTGCTCGACGTGATCGGTAGCTGGTTCTCGGAACGCAGTGGCCAGATCCGAGTGCTGCATGGCGACGATCCCGATCATGCCGTCGCTCGCGGGGCGGTGTACTACGGCCTGGCGCGGCGCGGCCGAGGCATACGCATCCGCGGCGGCACGGCGCGCTCGTACTATGTCGGCATCGAAGCGGCGATGCCGGCGGTGCCAGGAATGCACCCGCCGATCCGCGCCCTGTGTGTGGTGCCGAAGGGAGTCGAGGAAGGTACCGAGCTCGACATGCCGCCGCAGGAGTTCGGCCTACTCGTCGGACACCCGACCGACTTCCGCTTCCTCGCTTCGGCGAGCCGCAGCGAAGACGAGGTCGGGACACTGGTCGAGCATTGGAGCGAGGACGAGCTCGTCGAGCTCGCACCTCTGGAGACCAGCCTGACGGCCGAAGGCAGCGAGGAGGAAGTCGTGCCGGTGCGGTTGCAAGGGAAGGTCACCGAGCTCGGCGTGCTCGAGCTGTGGTGCGTCAGTCGCGACGGCAAGCAGCGCTGGAAGCTCGAGTTCAATGTTCGCGGCGACGATGAGGCGTAGATGGCCGTGACCCCGCCCCGTTTCGTCGTCGGTGTCGATCTCGGCACGACCAACACGGCCGCGGCTTGGGTCGATCTGCGCGACGACAGCCGTACGGTGCATTCGTTGACGATCCCACAGCTGGTGCGCGAGGGAATCG
>DASPMH010000161.1:0-3340 GCA_035627175.1 Terriglobales bacterium
CTGGCGGCGACGGCGTGCTCGGTGTCGAGGCCGATCACCTCTTCGATCTCCTCCTTGGCGCGAGCCGGGTCGGCGCTGGCGAGATCGATCTTGTTGAGCACCGGCAACATCTCGAGATTGTTGTCGAGCGCCAGATAGGCATTGGCGACGGTCTGGGCCTCGACGCCCTGGGAGGCATCGACGACCAGCAGCGCGCCTTCGCAGGCAGCCAGGCTGCGCGATACTTCGTAGCTGAAGTCGACGTGCCCCGGGGTATCGATCAGGTTGAGGACGTAGTCCTTGCCGTCGGCGGCGCGATAGTTGAGCCGAACGGCGCTGGCCTTGATGGTAATGCCACGCTCGCGCTCGAGATCCATCGAGTCGAGCATCTGAGCGGTGCGTTCACGCTCGGTGATCGCGCCGGTGAACTCCAGCAGTCGATCGGCGAGGGTCGACTTGCCGTGGTCGATGTGGGCCACGATCGAAAAATTGCGGATGCGGGAGATGTCCATTGGGATCGCGCAGGTTAGCCGAGGATGGGCCAAAGCGCGAGAGGCGGTGCGCGCGGGGGAGGGGACCGTTGAGCCTAAGACGACTTCCGGAAAAATTCGATGGTCTGGGCCATGCCGCGGGCGAGGTCGACCTGGGGCGACCAGCCGAGGACCTTCTCAGCTAGGGAGCTGTCGATGACGCTGCGCTGTTGCTCGCCGGGCTTGCCGGCGCCATGCTCTTCTTTGGTCTGGAAGCCGCCGCTTTCGACGAGTTGGCGGAAGATGGTGTTGACGTCGGTTTCGACCCCAGTGCCGATATTGACCGCGCCGCAGTACTCGGTCTGCAGCGCTGCCAGGTTGGCGCGGACGACGTCACCGACGAAGACGTAATCGCGGGTCTGCCGGCCGTCGCCGTTGATCACCGGCTGCTCGCCGCGCAGCATCTTCTGAGTGAAGATCGCGACTACGCCCGCCTCGCCGTGGGGATTCTGGCGCGGCCCATAGACATTGGCATAGCGCAGCGCGACGTAGGGGATGCCGTAGGTCTGCGAGTAGAAGAACAGGTAGCGCTCGCTCGCCAGCTTGGCGATGCCGTAGGGGCTGAGCGGCGCCGTCGGATGCGACTCCGGCGCGGGGAAGACGTCCTGCTCGCCGTAGATCGCACCGCCGGTCGATGCAAAGACGACCTTGCGTAGGCCATGTTGGCGGCCCTGCTCCATCAGATTGAGCAGGCCAAGGATATTGACGCGAGCGTCGAAAGCGGGATCGGCGACCGAGCGGCGCACGTCCATCTGCGCGGCGTGGTGGCAGAGCACTTCCGGTCGCTCGCGCTCGAACAGGTCGCGGACGACATCGCTCTGGACGTCGCCGACGACGAGGCGGGCTTTCGGCGAGACATTCTCGCGCCGGCCGGACGAGAGATCGTCGAGAATGATCACCTCATGGCCGGCTGCCACGAAGGCATCGGCTAGATGCGAGCCGATGAAGCCCGCTCCGCCGGTCACCAGGATCTTCATGCCGCCTCTCCTCTGGCAAACAAGTCGCGGAAGTATGCAATCGTCCGCCGAATGCCCTCTTCGACCGGAACCTTCGGCTCCCAGCCGAGCAGGGTTCGGGCGCGGGTGATGTCGGGCTGGCGGATGTTGGGATCGTCCTTGGTGCGCTCGTCGGTCGGGGTGACGAAGACGATTTTCGAGTCGCAGCCGCTCAGCTCGAGCACCAGCTCGGCGAACTCGCGGATGGTGAACTCGCGGGGGTTGCCGAGATTGACCGGCTCGACGACGTCCGACTCGATCAACTTGACGATGCCGTCGACCAGATCACTGACGAAGCAGAAGCTGCGGGTGCGCGAGCCGTCGTCGTAGACGGTCAGCGGCTCGCCGCGCAACGCCTGGCAGATGAAGTTGGTGACGACGCGGCCGTCGTCGGCGCGCATGCGCGGGCCATAGGTATTGAAAATGCGGCAGATGCGGGTGTCGATGCCGTGGTAGCGATGGTAGGCCATCGTCATCGCCTCGGCGAAGCGCTTCGACTCGTCGTAGACGCCGCGCGGGCCGATCGGATTGACGTTGCCCCAGTAGCTTTCGGGCTGCGGATGAACCTGGGGATCGCCGTAGACTTCGGAGGTCGACGCCAGGAGGAACTTGGCGTTGTGCGCCCGCGCCAAACCGAGCGCCTTGTGAGTGCCGAGAGCGCCGACCTTTAGGGTCTTGATCGGCTCGCGCAGGTAATCGACCGGGCTCGGAAGCGAAGCGAGGTGGAGAATGGTATCGACCTTGTCCGCCCAATAGACGTACTCGGTGATGTCGTACTTGACGAATTGGAAGCGCGGATGGCCGAGCAGGTGGCTGATGTTGCGGGCGTGACCGGTGAACAGGTTGTCGAGAGTGACAACCTGGTGACCGTCTTCGAGCAGGCGGTCACTCAGGTGCGAGCCGACGAAGCCCGCGCCGCCGGTGATCAGGATTCGACTCATGCTTCTCCTCGTACCACAGGACGGCCGATCGAGTGATAGACGAAGCCGAGGGAACGCATCTGGCTCGGCTCGTAGATGTTGCGGCCGTCGAAGATCACCGGACGCTTCATCAATTTGCGAACGCGTTCGAAGTCGGGGCGGCGGAACTCGTTCCACTCGGTCAGGATCAACAGCGCGTCGGCATCCTGGAGGGCATCGTAGTTGTGCTGGTGGAAGCGGATGCGATCGCCGAAGACGCGGCGAGCTTCGCCCATCGCCTCGGGATCGTGGGCATCGACCTCGGCGCCGGACTCCAGCAGCGAGTTGATCACCACGATCGAAGGCGCCTCGCGCATGTCGTCGGTGCGCGGCTTGAAGGAAAGACCCCAGATCGCGAAGCGCTTGCCGCGCAGATCGTCGCCGAAATGGGCGCGAATCTTCTCGATCAAGACACCCTTTTGATAGCCGTTTACGTCCTCGACCGCGTTCAAGAGCGTGAACTCGAGGCCCTTGGCTTCGGCGACGCGGATGATGGCGCGGACGTCCTTGGGGAAGCACGAGCCGCCGTAACCGATGCCGGGGAAGAGGAAGTGGTGGCCGATGCGCTGATCGAAGCCGACGCCGCGGCGGACGTCGGAGACATCGGCACCGACGCGCTCGCACAGATTGGCGAACTCGTTCATCAGCGAGATGCGCGCCGCCAGCATGGCATTGGCGCAGTACTTGGTCATCTCGGCGCTCTCGGCGCTCATCACCAGGATCGGTCGCTCGGTGCGGACGAAGGGGCTGTAGAGCTCCTTCATGATCTCGACAGCGCGCGGGCTCTCGGTGCCGATGACGACGCGGTCGGGCTTCATGAAGTCTTCGATCGCGGCGCCCTCTTTGAGGAACTCGGGATTGGAGACCACGTCGACCG
>DASPMH010000162.1:0-3558 GCA_035627175.1 Terriglobales bacterium
TATGCGAGCTTCACAACCTTGCACGCCGTCGCCGCAACTCGGCCACACGGCTCGCACCGATGAACGACGCGCTGGTCATCTCACATGTCTTGCTGTGGCTGGTGGTGATCGCGCTGGCGATTCTGGTGCTCGCGCTGTTGCGACAGATCGGGTTGCTGCACGAGCGCATTGCGCCGGCGGGCGCCTTGATGCCGGCCGCCGGGCCGCGCGTCGGCGACCCGGCTCCGGTGGTCGAGGTCGAAGACTGGCAGGGCGCGCGCTTGCACGTCGGCGCGCCCGACGAAGGCGGCCGCGATACGCTGCTGCTGTTCGTCTCGCCGAGCTGCCCGATCTGCAAGAGCGTGCTTGCCATCGTCGAGTCGCTGCTGCGCCACGAGGGCGAGCGGCTGCAGCTGGTTTTGGCCAGCGATGGTCCGCGTCACGAGCACCAGTCCTTCGTCCAATCGCAAGCGCTGCTACGCCGACATCCCTACGTGCTTTCGGCGGCTCTCGGCCTCGCCTATCAGGTGGGCAAGCTGCCGTACGCCATACTGATCGACGCCGAGGGCAAGCTCCGCGCCCGCGGTCTGGTCAACACCCGTGAGCACCTCGAAAGCCTCTTCGAAGCGCAACGCCACGGCGTAGCCAACCTCCAAGAGTATCTATCCCCCCTCCTTTTCAAGGAGGGGGCAAGGGGGAGATAGAGGGAGATCTATCGATGGATCACTGGATCGCTCAACTGAGCCGCACCATCGCCCGCCGCACCACCCGCCGCGGCCTGCTGGCGCGCCTCGCCGGTCTCGCCTTGGGAAGCGCAGCACTGCCGCTGTTACCGATCGCTCGCGGCCAGCAAGACGGCCATCGTGCACCGGCGCCGGGTGACCCCGACCCGGCTACCGCGCTCGGCGATCCGGCGAGCTGCCAGTACTGGCGTCACTGCGCCATCGACGGCTTCCTCTGCAGCTGCTGCGGCGGCACGCAACGATCGTGTCCACCGGGAACCCAGGTTTCTCCGATCACCTGGGTCGGTACCTGCCGCAATCCCGTCGACAACAAGGACTACATCATCTCGTACAACGACTGCTGCGGGAAACACGTCTGCGGCGTCTGCTACTGTCACCGCAACGAAGGCGACAAGCCGATCTACTTTCCGGCTCGCAGCAACGACGTCAATTGGTGCTTCGGCACCGACACCGTGGTCTACAACTGCTCGACGGCGATCGTCCTGGGGGTCGCCACCAAGGAAGGCTGAGCACTTGTTGTCAGCTCTGCGCCGCCTGGCTGCAGGCGCGGCGGCGGCTACCGCGCTGGCTGGGCCGACCTTCGCCGATCCTGCCGCCGACTACATGCTGCACTGCCAAGGCTGCCACGGACCGGGCGGCAAGGGCGTGCCCGGCAATGTCCCTTCCTTCCGCGACCAGGTAGCCAAGTTCCTCGCCGCCGACGGCGGGCGCGAGTATCTCTTACGGGTGCCGGGAACATCGCAGTCGGAGCTCGATGACGGGCGCACCGCCGCATTGATCAACTGGCTGCTGCGCGAATTCGACCCTGATCATATGCCGGCGGACTTCGCGCCGTTCACCGAAGCGGAGGTACGCCGGCTGCGGCGGCCGGCGTTGACCGACGTGGCGACGGTGCGCCAGCGTTTGCTGCGCGACCTCGAGGCCGTGCCGGCGGCGCCGTAGGCGGCGACCGGCGTCGCCAAAACGCCAACGGCCGCGGCGAAGATCGCCACGGCCGTTGGAATGATTCGAGTCGAGCCTTGCGGCTCAGCTCAGGCGACGTGCCCTCCCTTGTACCCGCGGCTGCGGGCACCGAACACGCCTAGGGGAAGCGGATGCTCAGCGGCGATTCCAGCCGCCCTCACTGCGGCCACCGCCGCCGCCGTAACCGCCGCGGCCACCGCCGCCGCCGAAGCCACCACGACCACCGCCGCCGCCGAAGCCGCCACGGCCGCCGCCGCCACCCTCACGCTCGCGAGCCTCATTGACCTTCAAGGCGCGGCCCATCAGCTCCCGACCGTCCATCTCTTCGATCGCACGCTCTGCATCGCTGTCCGAACCCATTTGCACGAAGCCGAAGCCGCGCGAGCGGCCGGTTTCGCGGTCCGTGATGACCGAAGCCGACTCACAGACACCGACTTGCGCGAACAGCTCTTCGAGATCGCGGTCGGTCACCTGGTAGGCAAGATTGCCCACATACAACTTCTTTCCCATGTACCCTTTCTCCTTTTAACCTTGCGTTACCGCGTCGACCCGCGCCGGCCCTTACACGGCCCTATGCCGCGCCGTGCCGCAGTGGTCTCGATCAATAGTGCGGTAACCATCACACGTGTGCCTGAATGCGTAAGCGGGAAAGGCACCACAGGGAGGAAATGGCGGACTTCTCGCAAGACAACAACCAGAGCTGAAGGCAAACCTAGCAGCGGTCCCTATAGGGTACAACCCGCGTATGAAACTTTTTTGGCATGCCGCACGCCTGCGGTTATAGCTGTAGGATTCGAATCCCCGCGGCTAGACTTTCAGGGTGAAGGTGGTGCCGCTTGGGCGGTTGTCGAAGCGCACGCTGCCGCCGCGGCTCTCGGCGATCGCCTTGACGATGGCGAGCCCCAAGCCGGTGCCGCCACGGTCGCGTTCGGTGGTGAAAAAGCGCTCGAACAGCCGGCGGCGGTTGCCTTCGCTGATCCCTGGGCCACGGTCGCGGACCCGCACCAGCAGGCGTGCCCCGTCACGGCCGACCTCGACTTCGACCGGTTTGCCGGCCCCGTGCCGCAAGGCATTGTCGATCAGGTTGACCAGCGCCGTTTCGAGATGGTCGCCGTTCATCTCGATGCGCTCGGGCGGATCGGCGAAATGCACCTGCAAGCGCTCGCCGAAGCGATCCGCCAAATCGGCGATGAACGAGCGCACCGGGATGCTGTCGATCTCCTCGGCGGACTGCTCGATGCGGGCAAGCTGCAGCAGGCGCTGGACCAGCCGCTGGGTTCGATCGACGTCCGCTCCGATGTTGGCGAGGAAGCGCTGCCGCTGCTCCTCGTTCATGTGCTGCCACTCGTCGCGCATCAGCTCGACCGCGCCGCGGATGCTGCTGAGCGGCGTCTTGAGCTCGTGGCTGACATTGTTGGCAAACTCCGCCACCAGCCGCGCCCGCTCGTCGAGTTGGTGGGTCATCCGCTCGAGCGCCGCCGCGAGCACCTGGACCTCCGCCGGGATCAGACCGGTGGTCTCGAAGCTCTGCCGCGCATCGCCGCGCGCCACCGCATCGGCAGCAGCGGTGATCGCCCAGACCGGCCGCGAGATCGCCCACGACAAAAACAGCGTCACCGTCACCATGATCAGCAGGCAGCCGATCAGCGCCACCGCGATCGTGTGTCGCAGGGTCCATACCGCCTCGAGCGGGCTGCTGCTCGGGCGCGACATGTACATGACGCTGACGGTGCGGCCGGCACTGACAATCGGCAGCGCCGAGTATACGCGCACGCGGCCGCGCGGCCGGAGGCGGTCGTCGATGTCGCCGGCCGCGCCGCGCCGTCGCACCGCGGCCGCGTATTCTCCCGCTAGCGCCTGGCGCACTTCCGAG
>DASPMH010000163.1:0-8885 GCA_035627175.1 Terriglobales bacterium
GCGCAACTCGCCGACGAGAACGACATCCGGATCTTGCCGCAGCGCATGTCGCAACGCCTGCGCAAAAGATGGCGTATCGGCGCCGAGCTCACGCTGGTTGACCAAGCCCAGGGCCGGCCGGTGCACGACCTCGATCGGATCCTCGATGGTCAGAACGTGGATGGCGCGCCGTTCGAGCAGGGCGCGCACCATGGCCGCCAAGGTGGTCGACTTGCCATTGCCGGTGGCGCCGGTCACCAGGACCAGACCATGTCGCAGGTCTACCAGACGCTCTGCCGCGCCGGGCAGACCGAGACTGCTCAACGGCGGAATCTCTTGGGCGATCAGCCGCAGGCAGGCGGCGACGCTGTCGCGGCGGCGGTAGATGTTGACGCGGACCCGGCCTACCGAGGTTTCGCAGGCGAAATCGGCGGCGCCGAGGCGCTGCAGGGTTTCACCATGGTCCGCCCCGAGCATCGCGAAGCAGATTCGCTCGATCTCGGCAGGGTCGAGCCATGCCTCCGGTATCGCGCGCAGCGTGCCGTCGACACGCAGCAGCGGCGGAGCCCCTCCGCTCAGGTGCAGATCGCTGGCGCCCACCGCGGCAGCGGCCGCCAGCAGCGGCTCGAGCATCCCGGCCGCATCGACTCGATCGTGCGCTCTGTTCATGCTTTATGATCTGCGACTAAACACGTGACTTATTCAAGATCCAAAATCCGCAAGATCGAGCGCGCGTGTCACTTCCGCTGCATCGGTCCAACCGGAGGCGACGGCTGCGGTGGCGGCAGCGGTGAGAGTCTGCAGGCCAGCGGCGATCGCGCGCTGGCGCAGCTCATCGGCCGCCACCCCCTGCTGGATGCCGGTGCGCAGCGCGGCATCGACCGGCATCACCTCGAAGATGGGAGCACGGCCGAAATAGCCGCAGCCGCCGCAGCGCGCGCAGCGCCGAATCTCTTCTGCGCCGGTCGCTGCTTGGCAGGCATCGCAGCGGCGACGCAGCAGGCGCTGCGCGATCACCAGATTGGCGGCAGAGGCGATCAAATAGGCCGGTACTCCCATGTCGAGCAGCCGGGTGATCGCTGTCGCCGTATCGTTAGCGTGCAGAGTGCTGAGCACCAGGTGGCCGGTCATCGCAGCGCGCACGGCGATGGTTGCGGTTTCGCTGTCCCGAATCTCGCCCACCATGATCACGTCCGGATCCTGGCGCAGCAGAGCGCGCAGGGCCGTCGCAAAGGTAAGGCCGACATCGTCATTGACGGCAACTTGATTGACGCCGGCAAGGTGCAGCTCGACCGGATCTTCGACGGTACAGACGTTGCGCCCGATATCATTGAGCGCCGCCAGAGCTGCATAGAGCGTGGTGCTCTTGCCGCTGCCGGTCGGGCCGGTCACCAGAATCAGTCCGTGGGGCTGGCGCAGGCACTGGCGCAACAGTCCGTGCTCCCTCTCCCCCAGCCCGAGACAGGAGAGGTCGAGGGCGATGCGGCTGTGATCGAGAACGCGCAGCACCACTTTCTCCCCGTGGAGCGTCGGCAGGACCGAGATGCGGAAGTCGATCGGCGCCGCGCTCGGTCGTGCCAAGCGGAAGCGGCCGTCCTGCGGCAAGCGGTGCTCAGCGATATTGAGCGAGGCCATCACCTTGAGGCGTGAAATAGCTGCATTGCGCAGTGTCAGTGGCGGTCGCATCGCTTCCTGCAGCAGGCCGTCGATGCGATAGCGGACGCGGAAGACGTCCTCGTAAGGCTCGAAGTGCAAGTCGCTCGCGCCGCGCTCGACGGCGCGTGCCAGCAGCGAGTCGACTAGACGCACCACCGGCCCGTCTTCGGCCGTGGCGCGTTCCTGACCGGCATCGCGCGACGCCGGTGAGCGCTCCTCCGGAGCCGCCGCGCGGTGGCAGTTCGCCATGGCGCGGTCGATGGCACCGACCGTGGCGACGACCGGGCGTACGTCGTAGCCGGTCAGCAGTCGCAGCTCGTTGACCGCATTCAAATCGGAGGGATCGGCCATGGCGACGGTCAGCCGATTGCCGTGGAGATCGACCGCGAAGAGATGGTGGCGGCGCGCGCAGCTTTCGGGCACCAGCGCGGCGACATTCGCGGAGATGACCGCAGCGTCGAGATCGAGGCGCGGCCGCTTGAGCTCGCTCGCGAGGAGCGCGGCCAGCGTGTCCTCGGCAATGATGCCGCAGCGGACCAGGGTCGCAGCGAGACACGTGCTCGCCGTCTGACTGGCGGTGACGCCGGCGAGTTGCGCCTGCGTCACCAGCCCGCGCTGCACCAGCAGCTGCCCGAGGCGGCTGTCCATGGCGACGACTTGACCATGTGCATATACAAGAAGCTATACACAAATTTCCGTGTGGTCGGCTGTAGCGCACGCTCTCGGAGCGCGCCGGGGGTGGCGGGACGGGATCCTCCGCTCCTAACGCACTTGGTCGGCTCGGAGAGCCGACGCTACAGCTTCGCAGAAATAGATGTCAGTGGCGCTGGCGGATGGCGGCGGCGAGGGCTCGGCGCATCACCTCGATGGGAGCGGGCTCGCCCGTCCACAGCTCGAAGGCGGCCGCGCCCTGGTGCAGCAACATACCCAGGCCGCCGGCGACGGGATGTCTGGTAGCGCGGGCGCGGATCAGGAAGTCGGTTCGCTGGCGCGGGATCAGATCGTAGAAGACGCAGTCGGCGCGGAAGCGGTCGTAGGCAAGCGGTAGGAACGGCTCGCCGGCAAGGCCGATCGAGGTGCAGTTGATGACCAGGTCCGTCACCACGGTGATCTGCGGATCGTCGAGCTGGTCGAGCGAGCGCACGCTGCAGGCGAACTTCCGGCCATTGGCGAACGCCCGCGCCAGCTGGGAGGCGCGCGGGCGGGTGCGATTGGCGATCACCGCCGCGGCGGCGCCGCCGGCCTGCAATGCCGACAACACCGCCCGCGCCGCGCCGCCGGCACCGAGCACCAATGCCCGGCGGCCGCGCAGCTCGACGCCGGCTTCGGCGAGCGCCCGGGTGAAGCCGAGGACGTCGGTGTTCTCGCCGTGCAGGACACCGTCGCGGTTGACGATGGTGTTGACCGCGCCGGTACTCTGCGCCGCCGGGCTGATCGTGTCGAGCAGCCGCAGGACCCGCTCCTTATGGGGCACGGTGACGTTGATCCCGAGCAGGTCGAGAGCGCGGAAGCCGAGGACGGCGTGGCGCAGATCGGCGGGGCGGACGCGGTAGGCGACGTAGACCGCGTCGATAGCGAGGTGCCGGAAGGCGGCATTGTGTATCGCCGGGGAGAGCGAGTGCGCGATCGGATCGCCGATGACGCAGGCGACGCGGGTGGCGCCGCCGATGGCGGTGGATTTCATTGCGCGCGGGAGAGAGGACCTCATTCAGCTTTCAACGCGGCGTGGGCGGCGGCCAGGCGCGCGATCGGGATGCGGAAGGGAGAGCACGAGACATAATCGAGGCCGATCGCCGCGCAGAATTCGACGGTCTTGGGATCGCCGCCGTGCTCGCCGCAGATGCCGAGCTTCATCCCCGGCCGTGCGCCACGACCCTTGTCGGTAGCGATGCGCATCAGCTCGCCGACACCGTCCTGGTCGAGGGTCTCAAAGGGATCCTGTTCGTAGATCTCCTCCTTTTGCACGTAGGGCACCAGGAACCGCGCCGCGTCGTCGCGCGACACGCCGAGAGTCGTCTGGGTCAGATCGTTGGTACCGAAGGAGAAGAACTCGGCCTCGGCGGCGATCTTGTCGGCGGTCAGAGCGCCGCGGGGGACCTCGATCATGGTGCCGACGCTGTATTTGAAGCGGGCCCCGGTTTTCTTGCGCACTTCGGCGGCGACGCGGCGCACGATCGCGGCCTGCAGCTGCAGCTCTTTGACGTGACCGACCAGGGGAATCATCACCTCCGGAAAGACTTTGGCGCCGCGCTTTTCTGCGGCGGCGGCGCCTTCGAAGATGGCGCGGGCCTGCATCTCGGTCACCTCGGGGAAGACGATGCCGAGGCGGCAGCCGCGGAAGCCGAGCATCGGGTTGAACTCGTGCAACGACTCGACGCGAGCGCGCAGAGTCTCGAAGGGAATCTTCATCTCCTTCGCTAGAGCGCGCTGCCCGGCTTCTTCCTGGGGCAGGAATTCGTGCAACGGTGGATCGAGGGTGCGGATGGTGACCGGCAGGCCGTCCATCACCCGGAAGATGCCTTGGAAGTCCTTGCGCTGCAGCGGCAGCAGCTTGGCGAGCGCATTCTTTCGCTTGGCGGCCGTGTCGGCGAGGATCATCTCGCGCATCGGGCCGATCTTGTCCTCGCCGAAGAACATGTGCTCGGTACGGCACAGGCCGACCCCTTCGGCGCCGAAGGCGATGGCATTGGCGCATTGATCCGGCTGATCGGCGTTGGCGCGGACCCGCAACTGGCGAAAGCCGTCGGCCCATTTCATCAATTGAGCGTAGCGCTGGTAGGTCGGCGCCTTCTCCGGCTTGAGAGAGCGGTCGACCAGCACCCGCACCACTTCGCTCGGCTCCGTCGGGATTTCGCCGAGGAAGACCTCGCCGGTGGTGCCATCGATCGAAATGGCGTCCCCTTCCTTGATGACGATCTCGTCGCGCTCGGCGATGCGGATCTCGCCGCGCTCGTAGTCGATCTGCAGCGTCTCGCAGCCGGCGACGCAAACCTTACCCATCTGGCGGGCAACCAAGGCAGCGTGACTGGTCATGCCGCCACGGGCGGTCAGAATGCCCTGGGAGGCGGCCATGCCGCGGATGTCCTCCGGCGAGGTTTCGATGCGGACCAGCATCACGCTCTCGCCGCGCGCCGCGGCGGCCTCGGCGTCCTCGGCGTGGAAGCGGACGCGGCCGGTCGCGGCTCCCGGACCGGCATTGAGCCCCTTGGCGATATTACGCTTCTCCTTGATCGCGGCTTTCTTCGCAGACTCGACAAAGGTCGGGCGCAGCACCTGGTTGAGCTGCTCGGGATCGACGCGCTGCACTGCTTCGCGCGGGGTAATCAAGCGCTCCTTGACCATCTCGAGAGCGATGCGGATGGCGGCGACGCCGGTGCGTTTCCCAACGCGGCATTGCAGCATGTAGAGCTGGTCGCGCTCGATGGTGAACTCGACGTCCATGACATCGCGATAGTGGCGCTCGAGCTGGCGGCGGATTTTGTCGAGCTCGCGGTAGATGCGCGGGTTATCGCGTTGGAGCTGAGACATCGGCAGGGGCGTGCGGGTGCCGGCGACGACATCCTCGCCTTGGGCGTTCATCAGGAACTCGCCGTAGAAGACGTTTTCGCCGCTGGAAGGATCGCGGGTGAAGGCGACGCCCGTGCCCGAATCCTCGCCGAGATTGCCGAACACCATCGACTGCACGTTGACCGCGGTGCCCCATGACTCGGGGATGCCGTTCATCTTGCGGTAGGCGATGGCGCGGTCGTTGTTCCACGAACCGAACACCGCACCGATCGCGCCCCAGAGCTGCTCTTGCGGATCTTCGGGGAACTCGATGCGGCAGCGCTTGCGGATGATCTGCTTGAACTCGGTCACCAACTGGCGGAGATCCTGTTCCGTCAGCTCGGTATCGTTCTTGATCCCGCGCTGCTGCTTCTTCTTGGCGAGGATCTGCTCGAAGGGATCCTCGTCTTCCTTCTTCTCCGGCTTCAGGCCGAGGACGACGTCGCCGTACATTTGAACGAAGCGGCGGTAGGAGTCGTACGCGAAGCGGGCATTGCCCGACATCTTGATCAGGCCCTCGACGGTGCGGTCGTTGAGGCCGAGGTTGAGGACGGTGTCCATCATGCCGGGCATCGAGGCGCGGGCGCCGGAGCGAACCGATACCAACAGCGGATTGGCAGGATCGCCGAAGCGGCGGCCGACCCGTTTCTCGATGCGGGCGAGATGCTTTTGCACTTCCGCCCGCAAAGTCTGCGGATAGGAGCGACCGTGCTGGTAGTAGTAGGTGCAGACGTCGGTGGTGATGGTGAATCCCGGCGGCACCGGCAGGCCCAGCTCGGCCATCTCGGCGAGGTTGGCACCTTTGCCGCCGAGCAGATTCTTCATCTTGGCGCTGCCCTCGGCGCCGTCGCCGCCGAAGAAATAGACGTACTTGCCTGCCGGACGCGTCTTCGCGCGCGCCCCAGACGCAATGGTTCGTTTCTTCATCTCACCCTCGGTTGCAGGTTGATAGAGATCCGCTCTCAGGCCTTGGCGCCCTCCAGCCGAGCCGCCAACACCTCGACGATGCGATCGATCGGGATACGCTCCTGCTGCATGGTGTCGCGATCGCGCAGGGTGACGGTGTTGTCGGCGATGGTCTGGTGATCGACGGTGACGCCGAACGGTGTGCCAATCTCGTCCTGGCGGCGATAGCGGCGGCCGATTGCGCCGGCTTGATCGTACTGCACCACCCAACGCTCGCGCAGCAGATCGAAAACCTCCCTCGCCTTCTCGGGCTGGCCGTCTTTGCGCAGCAGCGGAAACACTGCCGCTTTGACCGGCGCGAGGCGCGGATGAAAGCGCAGCACCGTGCGCACTTCGCCCTCGACCTCGTCTTCGTCGTAGGCATCGACCAAAAACGCGAGGGTGGCGCGATCGGCGCCGGCGGCCGGTTCGATGACGTATGGAACGAAGCGCTCCTTGGTCTCTGGATCGAAGTAGCTCAGGTCCTTACCGCTGTACTGAGCGTGCTGCTTGAGATCGAAGTCGGTACGGTTGGCGATACCCTCGAGCTCCGACCAGCCGAAAGGAAACTCGTACTCGACGTCGGCGCAGCCCTTGGCATAGTGAGCCAGCTCATCGGAGGCGTGGGTACGCAGGCGTAAGCGATCTCGCTTGATGCCGTTGCGGACGTACCAATCGAAACGCTCCTCGAGCCAGTACTGGAACCACTTCTCGTCCTCGCCTGGCTTGACGAAGAACTCCATCTCCATCTGCTCGAACTCGCGGGTGCGGAAGAGGAAGTTGCCGGGAGTGATCTCGTTGCGAAAGGATTTGCCGATCTGAGCGATGCCGAACGGCGGCTTGTTGCGGCTGCTCGTCATGACGTTGAGGAAGTTGACGAACATGCCCTGGGCGGTCTCGGGCCGCATGAAGACGACGTTGGCGGTGTCTTCGACCGGGCCCATGAAGGTCTTGAACATCAGATTGAACTGGCGTGCTTCGGTCAGCTCGCCGTCGCATTCGCCCGGCCGCTTGGAAGGCTTCTCGAGACAGCGCAATTCAGCGAGATGATCGGCGCGAAAGCGTCCCTTACATTTCTTGCAGTCGACCATCGGGTCGGTGAAGCCGGCGACGTGTCCGGAGGCTTCCCACACCCGGGGATGCATCAGAATGGAGCAATCGAGGCCGACGACATCGTCACGGCGGCGAACCATGTCGCGCCACCACGCTTCCTTGACATTGCGCTTGAGCTCGACGCCGACGGGACCGTAGTCCCAGCAACTCGCCAAGCCGCCGTAGATCTCGCTCGATTGAAACGCGAAGCCCCGCCGCTTGGCCAGGTTCGCTACTTTCTCCATGGTCACCGCGCCACTCATAAGGGGTCGCAAGTACCACGCACACTGTAGAGCGGCAATTGCGGCCGGCGCCGTCACGGCACCCCCAGCTTGCAAGTTGTGCCGCGACACGGCGGCTCGCGGCTGTACGAAAGACGCGCCGCGTCACAGCCGCCGCTTATTTGATAATTGATCCCTTCCGGCCGCTCTTTTGCATTTGGGCAATTTCGTGACGACCCTCAAACTCGCGGCTGGTGTTACAGCGGTTCTTTGTCTCATCCTTCTCAAGGAGCCGCTCTCGGCGGTCACCCTCCCCGCCGGCTTTCACGAGTCGGTGGCGATCAGCGGTCTCGACATGCCGACCGCTGTTGCCTTCGCCGCGGACGGGCGGGTGTTCATCGCCGAGAAGCGCGGCATCATCAAAGTATTCGACAGTGTAAGCGATACCACCGGCGAGATCTTCATCGATCTGCGCACTGAGGTGCACAACTTCTGGGATCGCGGCCTGCTCGGGCTCGCGCTGCATCCCAATTTCCCGACCACGCCTTACGTCTACATCGCCTACACGGCAGACGCGCCGATCGGCGGCACGGCGCCGGTATGGGGCGCGCCGGACCAGGACTCCGATCCTTGTCCCGACTCGACGGAGAATGGCTGCGTCGTCAGCGGCCGCGTCTCTCGTCTCGAGGCGAGTGGCAACACCGCGGTCGGTGTCGAGCAGATCCTGATCGAGAACTGGTGCCAGCAGTTCCCCAGTCACTCGATGGGCAATATCGTCTTCGGCAATGACGGCATGCTGTACGTCAGTGGCGGGGAAGGGGCGAGCTTCCTATCTGCGGACTACGGGCAGCTCGGCGATCTCCCCAATCCCTGCGGCGATCCGCCGGTGGCGGCCGGCGAGATGCAGGTGCCGCCGTCGGCATTCGGTGGCGCACTGCGCTCACAATCGGCCCGGCGTCCGAGCGGCACCGAGGCGGTCTACGGCGGGACGGTGTTGCGCGTCGATCCGGACAGCGGCGCCGCGGCGCCGGACAACCCTTTGATCGGCAGCGCCAATCCGGGCGCCGACCGCATCATTGCCTTCGGTCTGCGCAACCCGTTCCGCCTCGCGCCGCGTCCTGGGACGGACGAGCTCTGGATCGGCGACGTCGGTTGGAATACGGCCGATGAGATCAACCGCATCAGCGATGCCAACGACGCGGTGGTCGAGAACTTCGGTTGGCCTTGTTACGAAGGACCGGCGCGCCAGCCGGTCTACGAAGCGATCGGCTTGGCGCAGTGCAACACCCTCTACAACGCTCCCGTCGGGGCGGTCGGCCCGCTGTTCAGCTACAGCCTCGACCAGGAGGTGGCGTCTGCCGACGATTGCAGCACCGGCAGCCAATCGATCTCGGGTCTCGCCTTCTACGGCAGCGGTGCCTATCCCGATAATTTCGACGGTGCGCT
>DASPMH010000164.1:0-3027 GCA_035627175.1 Terriglobales bacterium
TTCCTCGCCCTTGATCTCGAAGCGCCTCAGTACGCCTTCGAAGCCGGCGAGCGCAGCCGCGCAGACATCGAACGGGAGGCCAAGGTCCATGCCGACCGCGAGGGCCGCCAGCGAATTTCGCACCGCATGCTCGCCCGGCATCGGGATGGTGACGCGGCCGAGCCTGGCCACCCGCAGAACCACGTCGAAGGAGCTGGACAG
This sequence comes from Terriglobales bacterium, assembly GCA_035627175.1. Classification (GTDB taxonomy): domain Bacteria; phylum Desulfobacterota; class Binatia; order HRBIN30; family HRBIN30; genus DASPMH01. The sequence continues at coordinate 202 of DASPMH010000164.1, forward strand.
GCCGTCGTAACGGATGTCGTCGGCGCGAAGGTCCGCCTGATGGCTGGTGCCGTAGGTAAGATATGGCTTGCGAACCTTGCCGAGGAGCGCCGAGATCTCCGGACAGTCCATGCAAAGGACGGCCAGGCCGTAGAACGGCACGCCGTTGATGTACTCGAGATACGCCGCGCGCAGGCGGTCCATCGAGCCGTAGAAGTTCATGTGCTCGCGGTCGATGTTGGTGACCACGGCCACCGTCGGGCGCAGCAGCAGAAAGCTGCCGTCGCTCTCGTCGGCTTCGGCGACCATGTAGCGCGACCGACCGAGGCGAGCGTTGGTGCCGCCGAGCGACTTGAGACGTCCGCCGATGACCAGCGTCGGGTCCATGCCGCCGGCGCTGAGTGCTGCCGCCACCAGCGATGTCGTGGTCGTCTTGCCGTGCGCGCCCGCCACGCCGACCGCGCACTTGACGCGCATCAGCTCGGCGAGCATCTCGGCGCGCGCGATGACCGGCACGCGGCGCTCGCGCGCGGCTCGCACCTCGGCGTTGTCCTCGCCGACGGCGGAGGAGATCACCACTACGGACGTGCTCGCGCTGATGTTGGACGCGTCGTGCCCTAGATGGATGTTCGCGCCGAGCTCGCGCAGGTGCCGGGTCGTCTCGTTGTCGGAGAGGTCCGATCCGGTGATGTCGTAGCCGAGCGTCAGCAGGACCTCGGCAATGCCGCTCATTCCGATGCCGCCGATGCCGACCAGATGGATGCAGCCGAGCTTGCGGCCCGGCGCTTGCGAAGCCTGCGCGGGCGGCGCGTCGGCCAGATGCAGCGAGGACCACGCGGGTCCGGTGCGAAAGCGTTCTTCGAGAGTCATCGCTCCAGCCATCGCCTGAGCCGCCGGCGTGGCCGGGGCAGAAAAGTACCGTGTTTCTGCGGAATCGGAGCGGCTTATCGGCGGTTGCGTGCCAGCTCGGTGACGATCTGGAGCACGCGCGCCGCCGCGCCAGGACGTCCGAGTGCCGCTGCGCGGTCTGCCATGGAGGTTAGCGTCATGGTGTCCGGTAGCAAGCCGCCCAGCGTGGGAACGAGCGACGTCGCACACTTTTGATCGTCGAGGACCACGCGCGCAGCGCCTGCATTTTCCAGCGTGCGCGCGTTCTCGAGCTGATGGCCGCCTGCCGAGGTGGCGAGCGGGATGAGAATGGCGGGCGTACCTGTGGCGATGAGCTCGGCGATGCTGGTCGCGCCCGAGCGGCAGATCGCCAGCCTTGCGCGGGCGTAGGCCGAGCGCATGTCGTCGATGAACGGGACGACGTCGGCATCGACTCCGGCTTTGGCGTACTGGCCGCGGATCTCGTCGACGAAGGCGTGGCCGACCTGGTGAAGAACGGGGGGAAGCTTTCGAGAACGCGACAGCTCGGCGAGCGCGGCGACGACCGCATGGTTGAGGCTTCGCGCGCCGCCGCTGCCGCCGAAGACGAGCAGCAGGTCGCGATGCTCGCCGTAGGGCGGCCGCTCGTCGAAGCCGGCACGAAGCGGGTTGCCGGTGCAGACGACCTTCGATGCCGGGAAGCTCGACGTACTTTCGAAGCTGGTGCAGATGCGGGTGGCGAGGTAGCCGAGTGCGCGGTTGGAGATTCCCGGCTCGCGGTTCTGCTCGAGAAGGACCACCGGAATCCCGCGCAGGCGGGCGGCCAGCACGGCCGGCGCCGAGGCGTAGCCGCCAAGGCCGATGACGACATCGATGCGCCGCGACCTCAGCTCGCGCGATGCGCGCATCGTCGCCGACAGCATCTCCAGGATGGACCTCGCCGCGGCGAGCGGACCGCCGCCGGCGATGCCGTGGACCTTTTCGGCCACGAGCGGGAAGCCTGCTTTGGGCACGACCCGAAACTCGATGCCGCGCTCGGCGCCGAAGAACACGACTTCTTCGGCGGCTCCGGTGGTGCGTGCGAGCTCGGCAACGGCGAGCCCCGGAAACAGATGACCGCCGGTACCGCCTCCGGCAATCGCCAGCCGTATGGAAACGGGGTCAGGCACCGTTTCGCAGCCATTCCGTACGCTGCGCTGCGTGCATCGTCAGCGTTCGCGGAGCTCGCGCGACAACGACAGCAGGATGCCGGCGGCGGCGAGGAATACCATCATCGAAGAACCGCCGTAGCTGATGAACGGCAACCCGATGCCCTTGGTCGGCAGCAGGCCGAGGACCACGCCCATGTTGATCATCGCCTGCAGCGTGATGATGAGCGTCAGCGCCGCCGCAAGGAGCTGCGCGAACGGCTCGCTGTGACGGTGCGCGATGCGGAAGCCGCGCCATGCAACGAGGGCAAACAGCGCCACGATGCTGATCGCGCCGATGAGCCCCGTCTCCTCGCCGATGACGGAGAAGATGAAGTCGGTGTGCGCTTCCGGAAGCCAGCCGGTCTTCTGCGTCGACGCGCCGAGGCCCTGCCCAGTCACCTGTCCGGAGCCGAACGCGATGAGCGCCTGGCGAAGCTGCCAGCCCACGCCCTGCGGATCGGCATCGGGATTGAGGAAAACCGTCAGACGCTTGAAACGATACGGCTCGCTGATGACGAGATAGGCGGCGGCCGCCACCATCGCCGCGCCCGGAGCGACGAGCTGCCAGACCGGGACGCCCGCCAGGAACAGCATCAGCACCGCGATGGCGCCAAGCAGCGCGGCGGTGCCGAAGTCCGGCTGCATCAGCAGGATGCCGCCGAGCACGCCCACCGTTCCGAGCACGGGCACGATGCCGAAGAACGGATTGCGCAGGCGGTCGGCGCGCTTTGTCAGGTACGCCGCCGCCACGATCACGAAGCCGACCTTGGTGAACTCAGCCGGCTGCAGG
>DASPMH010000165.1:0-17187 GCA_035627175.1 Terriglobales bacterium
CCGAGCCCTACTTCCTCGACACCCAGATCACCGCCGGCGTCAGCTTCTTCAACTGGCAGCTCGAGTTCGACGAGTTCACCCGCGGCGGCACCGGCGGCAACTTGCGCTTCCTCTACCCGCTGACGGGATTCGGTTGGGAGAAGCTCGGACCGTTGTCGCTCGCCGACGCCCGCATCGGCTTGGAATACCGCCTCGAGCTCGCCGAGATCAGCGATGTCGAGTCGGATGCCGCCACGGTAATCCACGCCGAGCAGGGCCGCGCCCTGACCAGCAGCATGACGCCGCGCTTTCTGCGCGACACCCGCAACCATCCCTTCGCGCCGACCAAGGGCTCAGTGCAGGACTTCTCGGTCGAGTTCGCCGGCATCGGCGGCGAGAGCAAGTTCCTCAAGGCCGAAGGTCGGGTGCGCTGGTACATTCCGATCTGGTCGCCGGAGTGGCTCGGCACTTTCATTCTCTCGCCCGGCGGCAACATCGGGTACGGCTTCGGCTTCGGCAATAAGCGTGAGGTGCCGCTCTTCGAGCGCTACTTCCCAGGCGGTATCAATTCGCTGCGCGGCTACGAGATTCTTTCGCTCGGCCCGCGCAATCTGGTGACCAACGCCAGCGGTCAGCTGATCCAGCGCGACCCGATCGGCGGCAGCCAGCAGTTGATCACCAATAACGAGCTGATCTTCCCGATCGTCGAATCGCTCGGCTTGCGTGGCGTCACCTTCTTCGATGCCGGTAACGCCTTCTCGGTCAGTCAAGGCTACGATATCGACGAATTCCGCATGGCGACTGGCTTCGGGCTGCGCTGGCTGTCACCGATCGGCCCCCTGCGCATCGAGTACGGCATCCCACTCAACGAGAAGAAGGGCGACGAAACCCAGGCGGTGATGTTCTCCTTCGGCGGTTTCCTGTGATGGCAGAACAATCACCCCACTGTTTGATCGAAGACGTGAATTTCGGAGGAAGTTGGCAATGAAGAAATTGTTAGTGGCTCTCGCCATGGTGATGCTGGCGGCGGCGATCAGCGAGGCGCAGGAGCAAAAGATCGGCTACGTCAATTTGCAGCGCGCCCTCGGCGAGTCCGCCAAGGGCAAGAAGGCCCGCGACGAGTTCAAGGGGCAGGTCGACAAGCTGCAAGCCTCGCTCAAGCGCCGCAAGGACGAGCTCGAGGGCATGAAGGACCAGCTCGAGAAGAAGGCGACGGTGATGAAGGACGAGGAGCGGCTCGAGCTCGAAGACGATTACCGCAAGAAGCTGCGCGACTTCGAACGCTCCTACAAAGATTCGCAGGCCGACTTGCAGAAGAAGGACACCGATCTCACCGGCATGATCCTCGGTGAGCTGCAGGAAGTGATCGCCGATTATGGCAAGCGCAATGGCTACTCCTTGATCCTCGAAGCGAGCGCCAGCTCGGTCCTCTACGGCGACGAAAAGCTCGACCTGACCGACGACGTCATCAAGCTCTACAACGACCGAGACTGAGCCGGCCGTGCGCTACGACGAGATCTCCGCGCTGCTGCCGCATCGCTACCCGTTCCAGTTCGTCGATCGGGTGCTCGAGATCGAAGCCAATCAGCGCATCGTCGCGCGCAAGAACGTATCGATCAACGAGCCCTTCTTCCGCGGTCACTTTCCCGATCTTCCGGTGATGCCGGGGGTGTTGATCTGCGAGGCGCTGGCACAGGCGGGGGCGCTGCTGATCTACCGCTCGGCGAACGATCTCGCCGGCGGCGCTGTGGTGGTGCTGACCGGCATCGACCAAGCCCGCTTCCGCAAACCTGTCGTTCCCGGCGACCAGCTCGAGCTCGAGGTGACCCTGGTCAAGCACCGCCGGCCGCTGTGGCGGATGAACGGCGTCGCCAAAGTCGATGGCCAGCTAGTCGCCGAAGCGGAGCTGTCGCTGACCGAGACCCATCCCGACAAGGCGCGCAAATGAAGCGATGGCCGAGACCCGTGTAGACTCTACCGCCCGCATCGCCGCGGGCGCCGAGCTCGATACCGAGGTCGTCGTCGAGCCCTATGCCATCATCGGCGCGGAGGTGCGGATCGGTTCGGGCACGGTCGTCGGCGCTCACGCGGTCCTCAGCGGCCGCACCACCATCGGCCGCGACAATCGCATCTTCCACCACGCCTCCGTCGGCGCGGCGCCTCAAGATCTGAAATTCCACGGCGAAGACAGCGAACTGGTGCTCGGCGACCACAACACCGTGCGCGAGTTTGCCACTCTGCATCTGGGCACCGAAAACGGCGGCATGATCACCCGCCTCGGCAGCCACAATCTGATCATGGCCTATGCCCACGTCGCGCATGACTGCCGGCTCGGCGATTACAACATCCTCGCCAATGGCGCTCAGCTCGGCGGCCATGTCAGCGTCGCCGATCATGTTCGCCTCGGCGCGCTGGTCGGGGTGCACCAGTTCGTGCGAATCGGCAGCGGTGCCATCGTCGGCGCCGGCTCGATGGTGTCGCAGGACGTGCCGCCGTACTGCAATGCCACCGGCGATCGGGCTCATCTCTTCGGTCTGAATCTCGAAGGGCTGCGCCGTCTCGGCGTCGGCAGCGAGCGGATCAGCGAGCTCAAGCGCGCCTACCGTCTACTGTTCCGCTCGGGGATGACCGTGGTCGCGGCGGCAGCCCGGATTCGCGCCGAGCTGCCGGCAACGGCAGCCGTCGAGGAGCTGGTGAATTTCGTCGAAGCATCGCAGCGCGGTGTCTGTCGCGAGCGCGGTCGCGGCGAGATCGAGCCGGACGAGTCATGAGCGATGAAGCTGGGATTGATCGCCGGTAACGGGCGGTTCCCGATCCTGTTCGCGCGCACCGCGCGACAGCAGGGCATCGAGCTGGTCGCCATCGCCCATCAGGGCGAGAGCCTGCCGGAGCTGGCGAGCGAGCTCGACCATCTCGTCTGGATCAAGGTCGGCGAGCTGCAGAAGATCATCGACGTCTTTCGCGCCGCCGGGGTCGAACGCGCGGTGATGGCGGGCGGAATCCACAAGATCGGCTTGCTCGATAGCTTCGCACCGGACGAGCGTGCCCAGCAGATGCTGATGCGGCTCGGCGCCTGGGGCGACGACGCGATCCTCCGCGGCGTCGCCGCCGAGCTCGAATCCGAGGGCATCGCGATCGTCGAGTCGACGCTGTTCCTGGCGACGCTGCTCGCACCCGCCGGCGTGATCGCCGGCGAGCCGCCGAGCCCAGCAGAGCTGGCGGACATCGAGCACGGCTACGACGTAGCGAAGGCGATCGGCGCCTGGGACATCGGCCAGAGTATCGTCATCAAGTCCGGGATGGTGCTCGCCGTCGAAGCGATCGAGGGAACGGATGCGACCATCGCCCGCGGCGGAAGACCGGGCGCGGTGGTCGTCAAGGTCAGCAAGCCGACACAGGATTTGCGCTTCGATGTGCCGGCGGTGGGGCCGCACACCGTCGCCAATTGCCGCGCTGCGGGAGTGTCGGTGCTGGCGGTCGAGTCGGGCAAGACCTTACTCCTCGATCGCGACGAGCTAGTGCGCGAAGCCACCACCACCGGGCTGAAAATATTCGGCTTCGAAGCCGAATCCCCCCTCCTTTCTAAGGAGGGGGCAAGGGAGAGGTAGAGGTGAAACTGCGAGCCGCAGTAGTCGGCGTCGGCTACCTCGGCAAGTTCCACGCCGAAAAGTACGCCAGCCTACCCGACGTCGAGCTGGTGGCGGTGGTCGACGACCAGCCGAATCGCGCCAGCGCCATTGCCGCCAAGCACCGCTGCGAGGCACTCGCCGACCACCGCGAGCTATTCGGCCGTATCGATTGCGCCAGTCTCGCCGTGCCGACTTCGCTGCACTTCGCCATCACCCGCGATCTGCTCGAGCACGGCATCGATGTGCTGGTCGAAAAGCCGATGACCCAATCGGTCGAAGAAGGGCGGGCGCTGGTCGCACTGGCGGAGGACGACGGGCGCATCCTCCAGGTCGGCCATCTCGAGCGCTTCAATCCGGCGATTCGCGCCGTCGCCGGTGTCATCGACCAGCCGCGCTTCATCGAATGTCACCGCCTGGCCCCGTTCGTCGAGCGTGGCACCGATGTCGACGTCATTCTCGACCTGATGATCCACGATCTCGATGTGATCCTGAGCTTGGTCGCATCCGAGATCGACCGGGTCGAAGCGGTCGGTGTCCCGGTGCTGTCGAGCAATACCGACATCGCCAATGCCCGGCTGTACTTCCGCAACGGATGTATCGCCAACATCACCGCGAGCCGGGTGACTCTCAAGCAGGAGCGCAAGCTGCGGCTGTTCCAGTCGGATACCTACGTTTCGGTCGATTACGGCAAGAAGCACGTACAGATCTGCCGGCGGGTGACCGAGGAAGGTTTACCTTCGATCAAGGTCGAGGAGCACGATCTCGGTGGCGATGCGCTGTTCGACGAGATCGAGCATTTCATCGCGGCCGTACGCAGCCGCGAGCAGCCATTGGTCGACGGTCGCGCCGCCTTGCGCGCGCTGGAAACGGCCGAGCTGATTCGGGCGGCACTCGCCGCGGGCGATTGAGCCCTTGCATCACCTGATCCTCGCCGGAGGCGGCCACGCCCATCTCGCCGTGCTCGACTCGTTTCGACGCCGGCCGGCGGCAGGCGTCAAGCTGACACTGGTGACGCCGCATCCGCGCACGACCTATACCGGCATGGTCCCCGGCGTGATCGCTGGGCAGTACCAGCTGGCGCAGGCGCAGATCGACGTCGAACGCCTCGCTCGCCAAGCCGGCGGGAGCTTCGTCGCCGCCCGAGTGACCCGCATCGACGCAGCGGCCGGGGCGGTGACGACCGAGGATGGCCAGCGCCTCCGCTTCGATCTGCTCTCGCTCGACATCGGCTCGCAGCCGGCGGAGCAGGGTCGCATCCGCGCTGCGGTCGCGGTGGTGAAGCCGATCGAGGAGGCCGTCGCCGCGATCGAAGCGCAGCTGCGACTGTGGCAGGGGAGAAATCCGCGGTTCGGCATCGTCGGTGGTGGTGCCGGTGGCGTCGACCTCGCTTTTGCGATCGCCCGCCGCCTGCGCACCACCGGCGGTCAGGTGATCATCTGCGACAGCTCGACTCGGCCACTCTCCGGCCGCCATCCGAACACCAGCGCGCAAGTAGCCAAAGCGCTGCACCACCACCGCATCACCTTTCTCGGCGGTGTCGAGGTCGAGGCTGCCGAGCCGGACGGGTTGGCCCTGGCGCCCGGTACCCGGCTGAAGGCGGATGCCGTCGTGTGGGCGACCGGTGCGGCGGGGCATGCGCTGTTGCGCGACTCGGCTCTGCCGGTAGACGAGCGCGGCTTTCTGCTGGTCGGCGATGATCTGCGCAGCCGCGAGCATCCGCAGCTCTTCGCCGCCGGCGATTGCGCCACGCTCGCCTCGCATCCGCGCTTGCCCAAAGCCGGGGTCTACGCTGTGCGCCAGGGCCCAGTGCTGGCGGCCAACCTGCGCGCGGCGATCGCGGGAAAGTCGCTCGAGGCCTACCGGCCGCAGTCCGAGACGCTTGCGCTGCTCAACACCGGCGACGGCCGAGCCATACTCAGCTACGGCGCGCGAACATACTGGGGCCGCGCCGCCTGGTGGCTCAAGCACCGGATCGATCGCCGCTTCGTCGCCGCTTGGAGCGGTGCGAGATTGGCGCCGGATTGATGTAGGGAATCTGGAAATTGACGCTGGGGCCGCTGCCGCTACACAGCACAGAGCAATCGTCGTGGCACGTGTGCTGCTGTCACGGCCTTGGCGAATTCCGCCAGGAGGCCCACCGTGAGCAGTCTACCCCAGGTAAAAATCGATCAGGCCGATACTCCGCCGGTACTTCAGGATGGCGGCCTGCCGCTGATGAAGGTTGGCGACGGCTACGCTCCGGAAGGCCCCAAGGACCTCAATCACGCCGGCGTCGATCCCCAAATCTTGATCGACCTCACCCTCAAGCTGGCGCTGATGCTGACCAAGTTCACCATCGCCGACGCCAGTCACCGACTGTGCTTGCCGCCGTCGATCGTCAACGAGATCCTCGAGCAGCATCGCAAGGACAAATTCATCGAGATCCTCGGCGAGAACGGCAAATACGACTACCGCTACACCATCACCGGATTCGGTCAGGAGCGGGCGCAGCGATTGATGGACATGTCGGGTTACGTCGGCCCTGCCCCGGTCGCCGTCGAATCGTACCGCCAGGCGCTCGATTGGCAGCTGCTCAAGTTTCCGACCATCTCACCGACGCGGGTCACCGATGCGGTCAAGGACCTGGTGCTGAGTGACCAGACGGTTCGCGGCGCCGGGTTGGCGGCCGCTTCGGCGCGCAGCTTGTTCATCTGGGGTCCGCCGGGAACGGGCAAGACGACGATTGGCCATCTGCTCCACAATGCGCTCGACGGCGATCTGTGGATCCCGCACTGCCTGGCGCTCGACACCAACATGATCCGGGTCTTCGATCCGCAGTGCCATCAAGTGCGCACCGACCCCCTGCCTTCTGCCGAAGCGCGCAAGGTCGACCGCCGCTGGGTACGCATTCGACGACCCTTCATCGTCGCCGGTGGCGAGCTGACGGTCGATCAGCTCGAGCTGTCGTACAGCCCGGCGCGGCGCTACTACGAGGCGCCGCTGCACATGAAAGCCAACGGCGGCATCTTCTTGCTCGACGATCTCGGTTATCAGCGTTCCGATCCGCGCACGTTGCTGAGCCGCTGGATCTTTCCGCTCGAGCGGGGCGTCGACTTTCTGACTCTGCAGTCGGGCCAGAAGATGCAGGTGCCGTTCAAGCTGATGTTGATCATCTCGACCAACATGGACCCCGACAAGTTGATCGATCAGGCCTTCCTTCGCCGCATGGGATATCGTCTTTTCGTCGGTAATCCCGCCGAGCCGGAGTACCGCGAGATCTTCCGGCGGCTCGCCACCAAGAACGGGTTGGAGCTCGGCGAGGAGCTGCTCGACTGGTTGGTGGCCCGCTACGGCCGGGAAGATCGACCCCTACGTGCCTGTGACCCGCGCGACCTGATCGAGCGCGTCCGCGACCTGGCCCGCTATGAGCGCTGCAGCTTCGAGCTGACCCGCGACACTCTCGATACCGCCTGGCGCGGCTTCTTCGGAGAGCGCTCGACGCACCGCGAGGGCGATCTGCAGTAGCATCCAATTTGGCCCTCTGCGTTGGAGCGTGCGCTCTCCGAGCCCACTCCTGTAGCTGCCGTCGGGCCGGCCCATCGTAGCCTTGACGAAGGTGGAAGACGGCGGCAGGTGAGGCGAGCCGCCGCGCTCTACCGAGCGCAGCTACACTGCCGCGCTCTTACCGAGCGCAGCTACACTGCCGCGCTCTTACCGAGCGCAGCTACACTGCCGCGCTCTACCGAGCGCAGCTACACTGCCGCGCTCTACCGAGCGCAGCTACACTGCCGCGCTCTACCGAGCGCAGCTACACGATACTTGGCGAGTGGGCTGAATCGCGCTAGACGCGAAGCGTGTCGCGTGATTCGGCCGCCGCCAGAAGGAGTCGCGCGAAGCCGCCGACGATCCGTAAATTCCTTGGCACGCTGCTGTTGATCGCAGCCGCCGCCTCTCTGCTGGCTTTGGCCGCCGCAGCCGTGCGCGTGGTCACCTTCCGCCAGCAAGACGACGCCATCCATCTCGACGCCAAGAAGGAGTATCTCGAGAGCCTGCCGCGCCTGAGCACCACCACCCCGAGGCCGGCGAACATCGTCGTCATCCTCTTCGACGACCTTGGCTATGGCGACCTCGGCGCGTACGGCAGCCGGGCTATCGACACACCGCACCTCGATGCGCTCGCCGCGAGCGGCGCATTGCTGACCAACTTCTACGCCGCCGCGCCTCACTGCACGCCATCGCGCGCGGCGTTGCTGACCGGACGCTATCCGGTGCACGCCGGACTGACCGGCGTCAGCGCGCCATGGCAATCGCCGCTGACCTGGATCAGCCGGCTCGCCGGCACCAACACCCGCCTGCCCGCCGAGGAGATCACCATCGCCGATGTGCTGCGGGCAACGGGCTATGTCACCGGCCTGTTCGGCAAGTGGCACCTCGGCAATCGCTCGCCCGCGCTGCCGATGGATTTCGGCTTCCAAGAATTCTTCGGGGTGCTGCACAGCAACGACATGTCGCCGCTGCCGCTGTACCGCAACGGCGAGATCGCCGAGTCGCATCCGATCGATCAAAAGACCCTGACCCGGCGCTACACCTCCGAGGCGATCGAGCTGATCGAGCGCAACAAGGACAAGCCTTTCTTCGTCCTGGTGGCGCACACCTTTCCGCACCTTCCTCTGAGTGTCGCCGAAGATCGCAGCGGACGGTCCGATGCCGGTTTGTACGGCGATGTGATCGAGGAGCTCGACGACAGTGTCGGCACCATCGTCGCGGCGCTCAACCGCAACCGGTTGCAGCACGACACCCTGGTGCTGGTCACCAGTGACAACGGTCCCTGGTACCAAGGCAGCACCGCGGGCTTGCGCGGGCGCAAGAACGATATCTTCGAAGGCGGCATGCGGGTGCCCTTTCTCGCCGCTTGGCCCGGGCAGGTTCCGGCAGGACGGGTGATTTCCGACATCGCCATGTCGATCGACCTGTTGCCGACGGTGCTGGATCTCGTCCGCTTGAAGGCGCCCGGCGATCGTGTCCTTGACGGCGTGTCGTTGCTGCCGCTGCTGCAGGAGCGCGGTCGCAAGCCGCACGACGACGTCTATTACTACAAGAACGACCGCCTGCTCGCGATGCGCTCAGGGCGCTTCAAGTACCACCGCGCGCAGTACCTCTTTCCCGGAACCCTGCTCGAGCTCCCGGCGATGGTGCTGTCGCGGCAGGGGCCGTGGCTATTCGACCTCGAGGTCGACCCGTATGAATCCTACGACATCACCCAGCGCCAACCCGGCGTCGCCCATCGCCTGCGCGTCGCTCTCGAGGCCCGCGACCGCGAGCTGGCCGCCAACCCACGCGGCTGGAAGTAGCCAAACAACCATCTTGCGCCCGCGCCTGGCTGGGAGAACAATCGATCCATTCACGGACAAGGAGGCTGCGATGAAACCTGCTCGAACGATCCTGACCCTGCTCCTCGCTCATCTCCTGATGGTGGGCGTCACCGGTGGCAGCCTCGGCTGCGGCAGTGGCGACGGCGATGACGATGAGAACATCGGCCGTCTGCGCCCAGGCGAATCGGAGGAGGTCGAGCTCAACGTTTTCGTCGCCGATCCGATCTTTCTCGATGAGTGTGAGGACGCTTTCATCGTCGATATCAATGGTCCCGATGGCGACGCCTCCGACGTCATCGATGCCGAGATCACCGACTTTGTCTCGAAAACGGCGCGCGGCGAGTGCGAAACCGATGTCACCATCACCGTCGGCGAAGACGCGCCCGCAGGTCGTTACGAGATCGAAGTAGAGTTCCTCTACGAGCTGATCGACGACGACGAAGAGGAAGAGTCGGGATTCATCGAGTTCCGCGTCGTCCGGTGACGACGACCGGCTCAGGAGCTTGCCGCTAGCCGCCCTTGCTTCGGGAGCGTCGTTCTGAGACTAAGCCCCGGCGTGCCGCTCGGCACGTCATCTCAGCTTAGGAGAAGGAACGATGGGTCAGTTTTCGCACGAGATCCGCAACGGTATCGCTTGGGTCACCTTCGACTCCGGCGGCATGAACACGCTGTCGCAGGCAGCCGTCACCGAGCTCAATGCGCTCACCAAGACACTGGCGCAGCAGCACGCTGCCTCACCGCTGCAAGGCGTGATTCTCAAGGGCAACCGCTTCGGACTCGGCGCCGGCGCCAACATCGGCGAGCTGCTCAGCGCCGATCGCGACCAACTCGCCGGCTTCATCGATTTCGGCCACGAGACGCTCTACGCCATCGAAGAAGCTCCCTTCCCCTGGGTCGCGGTGGTCGACGGCTTCGCCCTCGGCGGCATCTACGAGCTCGCGCTCGCCTGCCGCGCCATCGTCGCAACCGAGAAGTCGACGGTCGGTTTCCCCGAAATTCGCCTCAACATCTTTCCCGGACTCGGCGGCACCCAGCGCATGCCGCGCCGCAGCGGCCTGATCAATGCCACCGATCCTTTCAAGGGTGACGCGGGCTTCACCGCGATCCTGACCGGCAAGAACTTCCGCGCCCGCCAAGCGGCCGAGATCCGCATGATCGACGCGGTGATCCCGGAAGGCGAGGACGTCGACCGCTTCGCCGAGAAGTACCTGCGCGAAACCGTCCCGACCCTGAAGCGCGAGCTGCCCGAAGATCTCGCCAACGGCGAGAACCTCAAGCCGATGGTGCTGCCGACGATCCAGAAGGCGACCATGGGCCGGCCCAACCCGCGCGCTCCCTACGTCGCACTCGACACCATCGTCAAAGGCGCGACCTTACCGCTGCGCGAAGCCAACCGCCTCGAGCGCGATGCGTTCTTGGAGGTGGTGACTTCGGCCGAGGGCAAGGCGGGGATGCGCTTTTTTTTCACCCAGCAGGCAGTGCAGAAGCTGCCCAAGGGCTTCGCCAAGCCGCGCGAGCTGAAGAAGATCGGCATCGACGGCGCCGACGGCTACATGGGTAACGCCATCACCTGGCTCGCTCTCGAAGCCGGCTACGAGGTTGTCGCCCACGTGCCGCTGGCGCAGTTCGCTCCCGCGGTCGCCGAGAAGCTGAAGGCAAAGTACGCCCGTCAGGTGCAGAAGGGCTCGATGTCGCAAGCGGACGTCGACAAGAAAGTCGGCTCGGTCAAGGTGACCACCGAGATCAAGGATCTTCAGGACTGCGACCTGGTGATCGAGGCGCGGATGGAGAACCGCGAAATCAAGGCGGAGTTCTACCGCGCCCTCGGCAACGGCATCAAGCCGACCGGTCTGGTCGCTTCCAATTCGAGCTCGATGGGCCCCGGCATCCTCGGCGAGTTCTTCGCCGCCGGCGGCGGCAGCACCAAGAACTTCGTCAACCTGCACTTCTTCAGCCCGGCCGAACATCCGATGATGCAACTGGTCGAAATCATCCGTGGCAAGGACACCAGTGAAGAGGCGGTGGCGACGGCGCACGCCTTCGTCCGCAGCATCAACAAGACCCCGGTGATCCTCAACGACGGCTCGCCGGGTTTCCTCGTCAACGCCGGTCTCGCCGCGTACATGCTCGAGGCCGAGAAGATCTACCGCGAGGGCACCCCGGTAGAGCAGATCGACCAGGCGATGCGCGAGAGCATCTTCCCGATGGGACCTTTCGAGCTCGGCGACCAGGCCGGTCTCGATATCGCCGCCGGGATGTTCGACACCATCGCCGCCGACAAGCCGATCGAACCGGCTCCGCTGGTGTGGAAGCTGCGCGAGGCCAAGCGCTTCGGCGTCAAGAGCGGCGCGGGTGTCTACGATTACAAGGACGGCAAGAAGGCGGGTGAATGGCCGGGCTTGGCGGAGCTGGTGCCGAACCGCGGCAGCCGCGTCGCCTCCAAGGAAGAGATCATCGAGCGCTGCGCCAAGGCGGTCTATTCCAAGGCGCGCGAGCTATGCGATCGCAAGATCGTCGGTTCCGAGGAGGAGTGCGACCTGTCGTTCGTCTTCGGCATAGGCTTCGCGATGTATCTCGGCGGCCCGATCTTCTACGGCCAGCAACACGGCTGGCGCTGACCGGGGTGGGCGCAGAAATCCCCCGCGCCTGCGGCGCTGAGGCTTTCGCCGGCGAAAGCCTCAGCCCTTTGGGAAAATTTGGGAAAAGAGGCGCACGCCGCTCTATTTGATGCGCAGCAGTTCGATGCGGTCGTTGGCGTCGGGATGGCGTTCCGAGGGGCCGGCAACCCACATCGCGACATTGCCGGTCAGGTCGAACTGCTCCATGGTGGCGGCGGTGATCTCGCGCCAGCGGTCGGGCTCGGTTTCATGCTCGACCGGATACACCCCGTAAGAAAATTGCAGCGCTTGGCAGACGGCGCGATGCGGACTGAAGGCGACTGTCCACACCGCCGGTTTGAGTCGCGCGATCATTCGGGCCGTCGATCCCGTCAGCGTCGGTACGAACACTGCGGCGCAGGGGATCGCCTCGAGAGCATGCTCGACCAAGCCCGCGATCGCTTCCGGCGCGCTCGGCGCCGGCGCCGCAGCACCTCCGCTGCGGCGCAACTCGGCCAGCCGCGGCACCGGCCGGCTCAGCTCGGTGGCGGCGGCGATCTTGGCCAACATCGAAACCGCCTCGACCGGATAGCGGCCGGTCGCCGATTCGGCCGAAAGCATCACCGCATCGGTGCCGTCGAGGATCGCATTGGCGACATCGGTCGCCTCGGCGCGCGTCGGTAAGCGACTGTGTACCATCGACTCCAACATCTGCGTCGCGGTGATCACCGGCTTGCCGGCGAGGTTGCATTTGGCGATCAGCCTTTTCTGCGTCACCGCGATCGACTCGATCGGCACTTCGACACCGAGATCGCCGCGGGCGATCATCACTCCGTCCGCCGCCGCCAGGATCTCGTCGAAGTAGGTCATTGCCCGCGCCCGTTCGATCTTGGCGATGACGAAGGGCTGCCGTCCGCTCGCTGCGGCCGCGGTACGCACCGCCTCGATGTCGGCGGCATCCTGGACGAACGATTGGCTGACGGCATCGACGCCGTGGCGCAAGGCGAAATCGAGGCAGATCCTATCGCGCTCGGTGAAGGCGCTGGTGCCGAGATCGACACCGGGCAAGTTGATGCCCTTGCGCGAACGGATCTCGCCGCCCGCGGCGACGACACAATGGACCTCGCCGTTACGGACGTCGCTGACCTCGAGCTCGACCGTGCCGTCGTTGAGAAAGATTCGCGTGCCGTACTGGACGATCTCCGCCAGGCGCTCGAGTGTCACAGAAAAACGATGCGGCGTGCCGCTGATCTCTTTGGTGGTCAGCACCACCTCCTCACCGATGCGCAACTCGGCCGGATCCGGCTCGATCGTACCGATCCGAATCTTCGGGCCGGGTAGATCGGCCATGATCGCCAAGCGCATACCGGTCGCCTGCTCGGCCGCGCGTAGCTCGGCGATGGTGCGCCGGTGCGAGTCGAGATCGCCGTGCGAGAAGTTGAGCCGCGCGATGGTCATGCCGGCCCGGATCAAGCGCGCCAGTGTGTCGGGTCCACTCGATGCAGGACCGATCGTCGCGACGATCTTCGTCTTGTGTCGCCGCAGCGCCATGCTTCGAACCTAGCGGAAAGGAACACACCGGTCAGCATTCAAGGGCCAACCTATTGACGGAAAGGCGCGCAACATCGACAGTGCTAACAATGGCAACTCAGTGCACCTCCATCACCTGATCGGGCGAGCCATGGCGACGATTCTGGTCGTGGACGATGATGCCGATATTCGCATGAGCCTCCAATGGATGCTCGAGCGGGCCGGCTTCGAGGTGCTGACGGCGGGCGATGGCAGTGACGTCGAGGACACGCTCCGCCGCGTTCATGTCCATGTCGTCATGCTCGATCTGCAGATGCCCGGCATGAACGGCTGGGAGGTCATCCGCTCGCTCAAGGAAAGACCGCTGCCGGGAGCCAAGACGAGTGTCCGTCCCAAGGTGATCGTCGTCAGCGGTCGCGACGAGCCCGAGACCGTATCCTTCGTCAAAAGACTTGGCGCCGATGCCTACGCCGTCAAGCCGCTGACCGCGGATCAGGTAGTTCAGCTGGTCCGCGAAGTCCTGGTAGCAAGCAGCTGAGCTTCACCAGCGCGCGTCGTGCTCCTCGGCCCAGCCGAGAAGATCGCGCACCTCGATGACATCGCCCTTAGATGTCACCAGCGTCCCGCTGTAGTGACCCAGCACCCATTGCAGCTCGGTGCCGATGATGCCGAGCTCGAGCTTCTGGGTCTCGAGATGCATCGGCGAGAAGTCGAGATCGACGCGGCGCGTCGCCGGAGCATAGATGCGCCAGGGCTTGCGGAAATCGCCGCGGTCATAGGCCCAGATCAGCGGCTCGCTGACCTTCTCGAGGCGGCCGTCGATGCAGAAGCCGTTCTCGGTCATGCCGGTGCCGTCCGTCCATTTGCCGCCGAGGTTCAAGCCCACCAGCCGGCCGTCCTGCCAGCCGGACGCCGCGCCCCAGTTCCAAGCACTTTGAAAAGGCCAGACGCCGCGGCCGAAATCGAGGCAGCCGAACGACTGATTGCCGAAGTCGAAGCGGAACGATTGGCCGTTGGCGACGACGGTACCCTCGGCCGGGCGGGTGTTCTGCTTCGAAGTGAATTGGAACGAGCGCTCGCTCCAGGGGATGACGACGTTGAGGCTTTCGTGTGCCGGAGGACGGGCGACGAAGATGTCGGCGTCGAGAGTGCAGTCGCGGTTGCGCACCGTGGCGCGCAGGCAGGTGCCGCCGCCTTCCTCGAGCATCGCTAGGCCGATGCCACGCGAGCGGTACGCGACGCTCGCTTCCACCGTTTCAGGAAAGCGCATGCCGAGAGTCAGCGGTACCACCCGAACCGCCTCGAGCGGCCGCGGCTGGCCGTATTCGAGCCAGCTGACGGCGACGACACCGACGTAATCGGTGCAGCCGTAGGTCAGCCGCAACATGTGGGTGTCACTGGTGACCGCCCAGAAGTTCCAGCGCTTGCGCCTCGGCCAGCCAGCGCTGAGGTTGCAGCGATGCAACGGCTTGCGCGACCAGCCGATCGCCGCCGCGTCGAGACTGCCGTCCGGCAGGCAGAGCTCGACCGGGCGATCTATTTCGCGCTCTTCGAAGACGCCAGACCTCGGCATAGGGCGGGGAAATAAGGTACTGGCGACGGCGTCGCAACCGTTTGACCGGCCCAAATCCATCGGAGTCGCCCCGTTATCACTCGGATAACATCGCCGATTCGGGTCATTTTGCACACCGAGTCGAGCGCGGAGCGGATGATCTGGCACGCAGCCTTGCTATGACCGGTCATGACACTCGAATTGAGTTACGGGATGGCTCGCATCACCGAGCCCGACCTGGAGCTGTTGCCCGCCGGAGCCTATGACATTCCCGATGTCGTCAATCTCGGCGGTGGCGAACGGCGCGACGGGGTGGTCACCGGTGTGCGGGCGCTGTTGCTGGCGCTGTTGGAAGACAGTGTCCGCTGTTATTTGGGCGACAAGGCAGCGCTGCGGCGCGAGGCGGAGCGCTGGATAGAAGGGCGCCAGCGCGGTGCCGCGGTGACCTTCGAAGCGGTGTGCTCGAGCTTCGGTCTCGACCCGAGCGCAACCCGGCGCCACCTGCGCCGGCTGCGCCTGGCACAGGCCGATCCGCGGCAGATGGGACGAGCGCGGCCGAACGTTCGCCATACGGCCGTACTCGCGCTGCGGCGCCGGCGACGCAAACGGCGCCACGGCGCTGCGGCGGAGAGCGAACCGCTGGCGTCGCCGGCCGTGCCGCCGCCAGCGGAGAGCGTGGGGAGTGAGGCGCGGGGCGCCTTAACCTCCCCCTTGCCCCCTGCTTAGAAAGGAGGGGGGTTGGTCAGGTTAGCGGGAGCGGCGGAGGGCGGTTTCGGTGAAGTCTTCCTCGGTCAGGTTGAGACCGAAGCGGTAGTTCGACCACGCCAGGACTGTCCCTTTGCCGTTCTGTTGGTTGCGCATCGTCAGCCGGTCGGCGCGCCAGTGCTTGTCGAGGTAACGGCGATAGCCCTCCAGCTGCAGCGTCTTCAGCGGCTCGTCCTTGCGGTCGTAAAACTCTACCCGCTGCGGGCGGTATTCTGCCTGGTCGAGCCAAACGATCTGACGAGTGTACCCGGAGTGGGCGTACTGCGGGTAGCGTTCGATCACCCAGCACGGCAGCTCGCCGCAGGCTTCGTCGCGCAGCCACTTGTACTTGTACTTGGCCACTTCCTGGGCGGTGAAATCCTCGTAGGCGAACTCGCTGCCGACGAACGGGCCGCTCTTGTTGCTCGAGCTGATTCGCTTCACCCGCGCCAGCGCCGGCAGGTACAGCCATTGGTCGTCCGGCTCGAGAATATGAATGTGGCTCAGCAGCGCCGTCCCCTTGATGTCGGGAGGGACGTCGAACACCACCAGCGTCTTGTCACCGTCATTGGGTGCGGGATTCTCCAAGCCGCGCATGTGCAGCTTGCGTTCGCTGCTTTCGCCCTGGGGATTGGTCAGCATCATCGTCAGCTCGGCGCTCCAGCTGCCGTAGCCGGCGTCACGCTGGTGAGCCTCTTGCGACAGTCGCAACCCCTTCTCCTCGGCCGACTCCGCCGAGGCCGAGGCCGCGGCTGTCAGCAGGGCCACCCCCAGAGCTGTAGCGCCCGCTCTCCGAGCGGGCCAAAACCCCAGAGCTGTAGCGCCGGCTCTCCGAGCCGGCCAGAGAAGCCGTCGCCCCCTCGTTGCTTGGCACACCCGACCCCGGTCGCCGGAAATCCCCCGCGCCTGCGGCGCTGCCCCCTTTGGGAAATTTGGAAAAGGGGGCGGTGGGGCCGAAGGGGCGGAGTCGGCGGCTTCGGCTCGTTGCAGCGCGTCGCGGTCAGCTTCGCCCTCGCCGCCGCCTGGTTGGCGATCGAGCCAGAGCAAGAGCGGCGGGACGAGCAGGAAATCGGTCGCGATGGCCATGGCGATCGCCAGCGCCGTCAACATGCCGAGTGTCGCATTGGGCCAAAAGGCGCTGAACGCCAGGGCGCCGAAACCGAAGATCAGGATCGCAGAGTTCGCCCACATCGCGCTACCCACTGCCGAGAAGGCGTAACGGATCGCGTCGGCGGGAGCCAGCCCATGCTCGCGACGACCGCGCAGGTAGTCGGTCAGCAAGTGAACGGTGTTGTCGTCGATGATGCCGAGGCTGACGCTGGCGACGACGGAGGCGGCGAAATCGACTTCGCCGACGAACAGCTGCCACAGTCCGAAGGTCATGGTGATCGGCACCACGTTGGGAACCAAGCTGAGCAGGCCGAGGCGCAGATGGCGCAAGGTCAGCACCAGCACTACCGCGATCAGCGCGAACGACATCATCGTACCCCGTGCCATCGAGAGGATGTTGCGTTCGCCGATGTAAGCGAACATCACCGCCGGGCTCGAGGCCTCGGCGTGCATCGCCGGCGGCGCATTCCGCCGCAGCCATGCTTCGGCGCCGTCCTTGAGCGACTTGAGAGCGCGGAAATCGATGTCGCCGCAGGCGACGGTCAGCCGAGTGGCGCTCTTGTCGACATCGATCTGGTCGTTGAGATCGAGTCCGTACGGCAACGACATCTCGTACAGCAGCAGATACTGGGCAGCGAGCTCGCGCTGCTCCGGTAGCCGATAGTAGGCGGGATCGTCGCCGTGGAGGTTGCGGT
>DASPMH010000166.1:0-3415 GCA_035627175.1 Terriglobales bacterium
CTGTGCGCGCGTTCAGACCGGCTCGCTGATAGATGGCGGCGAGCGGTGCCGGATCGCTCAAGCCAGTCTGGTGCAAGACCTCGAGTGGGACTGCGTTCGCAACCGCGATCAGTAGCGACGGTACGTGATCGTTCAGAAATCCGTCGCCGAGCGAACTACCGGTGACCAGCACGCGCACGGGCCGAGCGCCGAGCGGCGGTCGGGGGAGCGAGCCGAGCGCGACGATCTCGGGTCGGATCGGGGTGCCGGTGACCCGCACCCGTTCGGCCGGGTAATGGCCGCGCGCGGCATCGAAGGCGACGTGGATGCGGTCGGCGAACCTCGCAAAGGCCCGATTGGTGAGTCCCGGCCGCCGCCGAGTATCACGATGCGCTGCGCCATGCCGAGAGACTAGCGCAATGATGACAGGACGACACAGACGGACGTTAGACGACGCGGATCCAGATGGATGTCGACCATGGCTATCGGCACACTGGCACGGGGGTCGCCACTTTTGATAATAATGTGGCGACATGATCGCCAGAATGCTCGCATTGCCGGATCGACAAAGCTTCTTCCTCTTTGGCCCACGCGGCACCGGCAAGTCGACCCTGCTACGCGCCGCGTTCCCGCGCGCCTTTTACCTCGACCTGCTGGAATACGGCACATATTCCGAGCTACTTGCTCGGCCGGATCGCCTCGAAGCGCTGGTGGCCGCGGCAAAGCCGGAGATCGTCATCCTTGACGAGGTGCAACGGCTGCCAGCGTTGTTGAATGAGGTGCACCGCCTGATCGAACGACGCCGCTGGCGCTTCGCTCTGACCGGCTCCAGCGCCCGGAAGCTACGACGTGGCGAGGTCAATCTCCTCGCTGGGCGTGCGCGAACGCTGTCGATGCATCCGCTGACGGCGGCCGAGCTCGGCCGCCGCTTCGATCTGCGCCGCTCGCTCCAATTTGGACAGCTTCCGAGCTCTTATCTCGAGCCCGACCCGCAGCATTACCTCGCCAGCTATGTCGGTACCTACTTGCGCGAAGAGGTGCAGGCGGAGGCGCTCACCCGCCGCCTCGATGCGTTCACGCGTTTCCTTGCCGCGGCAAGTTTGTCGCAAGCCTCGGTTTTGTCAGTGGCAACGGTGGCACGTGACATCGGGCTGCCGCGCAAGACGGTCGAGGGGTACTTCGTACTCCTCGCGGACCTATTGCTGGCGGTGCAGCTTCCGGTTTTCGCCAAGCGCGCCAAGCGCGCGCTCACGGCGCACGCCAAGTTCTATTTCTTCGATGCCGGCGTGTACCGCGCGCTGCGGCCGCGCGGTCCCCTCGATGCGGTCGAAGACATCGAGGGCGCCGCCTTGGAGACATTGGTGTTACAGGAGCTGCGCGCCACCAACGACAACCTCCAGCTCGGCTACGAGCTGTATTACTGGCGCACCCGCGACAAGAAGGAAGTCGATTTCGTCCTATACGGCGAGCGCGGCTTGTCGGCATTCGAAGTGAAGCGCTCGAGTCACTTGCGCGACAGCGACCTGGGCGCGCTGAAACTGTTTGCCAGCGACTATCCCAAGGCGCGCTGCTTCCTCCTCTACGGCGGTGAGCGCTCGTACGAGATGGACGGCATCCAGGTGCTGCCGCTCAGCAAAGCTCTGCCCGCCCTACCGGAATTGCTATGAATGCCCTCAATCCCTCGGTGTTATCGCCGCCAGGAATGGCGCATTGGTGACAGGTGTCAAGGATCGCCCAAACTGACCGCACTCAGCTCGCCTAAACTGACCGCGTAGAGATCGGCCAAACTGACCACGCTTTTGGCGGTGGTGGGAGCATCTCTCCATATGCGGCCCGGACCGAGCGTGGGGGGCGGGGGTGCGACCCCGGCAAACGGGTCGCGGCGGGGCGGGGAGCGATCATAGTGGCAGCAGCCCGCGCTCGCTTGTGAATAGGTGCGCGGGGCGGTGGTGCTTGCCGCATCATGCGTCCTGCTTCGGCTTGGGGCGCCGTGCCGCCGGCGGATTGCGATAGGAGTCGCCGTCCATCACGACGACGTGAGAGTGGTGCAGCAGCCGATCCATCGCGGCGCTGGCGAGTAGTGCGTCTCCAAACAGAGATCCCCATTCCTCAATTGCACGGTTCGAGGTAATGACGGTCGAGGCTCGCTCGTAGCGCTGACGGATGATCTCGTAGAGATCTTCGGGTTCTTCACCCCGCAGCGCACGCAGACCGAGATCGTCGATGATCAGCAGCTGCGGGTTGATGAAGCGCAGCAGCTTGCGGTCGTAGCTGTGATCGGCGCGCGCGGCGCGCAGCTCACTGAAGAGCTTGTTGGCGGTAAGGTAGAGCACCGAGTAGCCGTGGCGACAGGCGCGCTGGCCAATCGCCTGCGCCAGGTGGCTCTTACCGACCCCACTGGGGCCGACCAGCAGCACCGGATCGTGACGAGCGATGAAGTGGCAGGCGGCCAGATCGATGATCTTGGCCTTCGGGATCTTGGCGTTGAACGCAAACTCGAAGTCCTCGAGCGTCTTGTGGCTGTCGAATTGGGCGCGCCGGGTACGCAGATCGAGCTGTTTGGCCTCACGCCGCTCGACCTCGTCGGCCAGCAGTCGATAGAGAAACTCGGCGTACGGCATCTGGTCATCGACCGCCTGGCGGGTGCGCAGCTCGAGCGAATGGAGCGTGCCGGACAGGCGCAGCTTTTTTAGGACCGGGACGAGATCGTCAGTGGGACTCATCGCACTCCTCCAAGAGGGTTGGGGTGAATAGGTCGCGAATCGAGCGCGCAAAGCGCGGCCGCTCGGTGATGGTTGCCGGCACCACCACTACGGGCAGTGGCTCGCGTTCGATTCCTTTGCGCAGAATGTCGCGCACCGCCGGGTAGGTGTAGTTGGCGTAGTACTGAGCCCGGATGCAGGCGGCGCGGGCGCGCTCGGGTGGAAAGGTCTCCAGGTGGGTGACTACCATCTGCACGGTGCGCAGCTGGCTCAGCACCTCATCGGCGGCGAAGATCTCGCGCACGTAGACGCCGACCTCCTTGCCGATGCGATCGGCGCGCTCGAGCCAGAAGCTCTGCGAGCGATAGCGAAGCTGGCTGCGATGTTCAGGTAGGTACTGATCGTAAACCTCGGGCTGCACCGGCTTGTTGCGTTCGTGAGTGGCGACCCGGGTTTCGTCCCAGTATGCCGTGACGGTCTTGGCTGTCGCCCGTATCCATAGATCCTTACCGATCAGCTTCCAGGGCACGGGATAGAGCCGACGATCGAATTCGATCCGCGAATCGGGATGCACCCGCGCTCGCTTCCAAGTAACGGTCTCGAAGCGCTTTGCCGGCAGCGCCCGCAAGCATCCCTTCTCTACTCGCTCGAAGACCTCGAGCGGCTGCTCGCCGGTGGTGCCGTGGATGCGTACGCCGACGATCTCGACGACCCACTGATCGAGTCTGCGATTG
>DASPMH010000167.1:0-15697 GCA_035627175.1 Terriglobales bacterium
GGCGAGCGCGACGCCGCGGTCCCCCGAGCGCACCTGGCCGTCGGCGAAGACGGCGTCGGCGGCGTTGAAGCCGGCCCTCTGCGCGACGGCTTCGCGCAGCTTCATGCAAGCCGCATAGACGCCGGCCGTCGAGTTGTTGCCGCCCCACTGGCCGCCGGAGCCGCACGACACCGGGAAGCTCGAGTCCCCCAGCCGCACCACGACCTTGTCCAGCGGCACGCCCATCATCTCGGCGGCGGTCTGGGCAAGGATCGTATAGCTGCCGGTGCCAATGTCCGTCATGTCGGTCTCGACGGTAACGGTCCCGCGCCGATCAAGGCGCACTCTTGCTGCCGACTTGGTGAGCAAGTTATCGCGCAACGCCGCTGCCACACCCATACCGACGAGCCATCGACCCTCCCGCGCTTGGCCCGGCCGTGGATTGCGCTTGGCCCAACCGAAACGCTCCGCGCCGACCCGGAAGCACTCGACCAGCTGCCGCTTCGAGAACGGAAGGTTAGAATTCTCCTTTTCTTTAGCCGGGTTCATGGATTGAGGATCGTGCGATTCGGGTTTGCGGGCCGAGTCCGGCACGAACTGCGTATCGTTCAGGATACGGAATTCGATCGGATCGATGCCGAGCTTCTCCGCCATCTCATCCATCGCAATTTCGAGGGCGGCCAGCCCGGGCGCTTCGCCGGGGGCGCGCATCGCGTTCGATTCGGGCAGGTCGAGCACGGCGAGCCGGTTCGCCGTCATGCGGTGCGCCCCGGCGTAGAGCGACCGCACCGGGATCGCCGCGGCCTCCGGACTTCCCCCGGGCAAGTCGCCCGACCAACTTTCGTGCCCGACGGCGGTAATTCTCCCGTCGGTCGTGGCGCCGATGCGAAGGCGCTGAATCGTCGCCGCCCGATGGGTCGTGTTGTTGGGCATCAGCGCCCGTTGCAAGGAGACCTTCACCGGCCGGCGGGCCGCCCGCGCACCGAGAGCGGCCAGGACGATATCCGCGCGCAGAAAAAGCTTCCCGCCGAAGCCGCCGCCGATGTAGGGCGACATGACGCGGATCTTCTCCTTGGCGATGCCGAGGGTTCGCGCCATGTCGTCCACGGTCCAGGCGATCATCTGATTCGAGGTCCACAGGGACAGTTGGTCGCCATCCCAGGCGGCGATCGTCGCGTGGGGCTCCATCATCGAGTGCGATTCGTAAGCGGTCGTGTATGTAGCATCGAGCTGGACCGGCGCCGCTGCGAAGGCGCCGGCAAAATCGCCGACCTTGCTTGCGGCGGGGCTACCGCCGGCGAGACGCTCAACTACCTCCGCGGTGTCCTTGACGGAGGCCAGGTCGAACGACCCCTTGGCCTGCGAATATTCGACGTCGACGAGATAGGCCGCGGCGCGCGCCTGCTCGAAAGTCTCGGCGACGACCACCGCAATGGCCTGGTGGTAGTGCTGGATCTCGGGGCCGCCCAGCAGCAGCGCGGTGTTGCGCTCGCCCTTGGCGAGCTTGCCGGCATTCTGGGCCGTGACAATCGCGATCACGCCAGGAGAAGCCTTGGCGGCGGTGAGGTCCATCGAAACGATGCGCCCCTTCGCGACCGCCGAGCCCACCACATAACCGTAGGCTTGGTTGCCGACGACGTCGTAGCGGTCATGGGCGTATTGCGCGGAGCCCGTGGTCTTGAGCGGTCCGTCGATGCGATCGACGGCCTGGCCGACGACTTTGAGCTGGTCGATGGGATTGGTTGTGGCCGGAGTGTCGAATTTCATCCCTCACCCCTTGGCTTCCGCCAGGACGGAGGCGAGGGTGCGCTCCACCAGCGGAACCTTGAAGGCGTTGTCGTGCGTCGTGCGTGCATCGGCGAGGAGCCCGGCCGTGACCGCCTTGGCGCCGCGCGGCAACTCGCGCTCGGCGGCCTCGAGGCGCCAGGGCTTGTGCGCCACCGCACCCAATGCCACCCGGCCCGTCCCGTCGCGCTGCACGATCGCGGCAACGGAGACGAGCGCGAAGGCGTACGAAGCGCGGTCGCGGACCTTGCGATAAACATGCGTGCCGCCGACGGGCGCGGGCAGCGTTACCGCGGTGATCAATTCGCCCGACTCCAGGGCGTTCTCGAGGTGGGGGGTATGTCCGGGCAGCCGGTGGAAATCGGCGATCGGGATGGTGCGGGACGAACCGTCGGGCCGCACGGTCTCGACCGTCGCATCGAGCACGCGCATCGCCACCGCCATGTCGCTCGGGTGGGTCGCGATGCACGCATCGCTGACGCCGACGATCGCGTGTTGCCGGCTGAAGCCGCCAATCGCCCCGCAGCCGCTGCCGGGCTGCCGCTTGTTGCACGGCTGGTTGGTGTCGTAAAAATACGGGCACCGGGTTCGCTGCAGTAGATTGCCGGCGGTGGTCGCCTGGTTGCGCAGCTGGCCTGATGCACCGGCTACCAGCGCGCGGGTCAGCACGCCATAGTCGCGCCGCACTCGCGAGTCGGACGCGAGATCCGTGTTGCGCACCAGCGCGCCGATCCTCAATCCGCCTTCGGAGCTCGGCTCGATCTTGTCGAGCGCGAGGTCGTTGACGTCGATCAGGTGCGCCGGCGTCTCGATCTGCAGCTTCATGAGGTCGAGGAGGTTCGTGCCGCCGGCGATGAACTTGGCGCCCTTGATGCGCGCCCCCGCGGAGGCGGCTTCGGCGGGCGAACTGGCCCTCTCGTAGGTGAAGGGTTTCATCGCTGCACTCCGGCGACCTCGGCGATCGCTTCCTGGATGTTGGAGTACGCGCCGCAACGGCAGAGGTTGCCGCTCATGCGCTCGCGAAGCTCGGCAGAGGTGAGCTGGGACGGCCCGGTTAAGTCGGCCGTGACGTGGCTCGGGATGCCGGCTTTGACCTCCTCGAGCATGGCCACGGCCGAGCAGATCTGGCCGGGCGTGCAAAAGCCGCATTGGTAGCCATCGTGTTTGACGAAGGCCGCCTGCATGGGATGGAGGTTCTTGGGTGTGCCCAGGCCCTCGATGGTGGTGATGTCGTGGCCCTGCTGCATTACGGCCAGCGTCAGGCACGAAGTAATCCGGCGCCCGTCGACGATTACGGTGCAGGCGCCGCACTGGCCTTGGTCGCATCCCTTTTTGCTGCCGGTCAGATGCAGGCGTTCGCGCAGCGCGTCCAACAGCGTGGTCCGTGGGTCGATCATCAGCTGGTACTCGGTGCCGTTGACCCGCAGCAGGACGTTCATGGTGGCCGGTGCAGACGGCTGTGCGACCGGCGCGACGGCGGCAGCCTCGGTCTCCCGCAAGAGCGATCCGGCGGCCACAGCGGCGCCGGCAGTCGCGGTCGCCTTGAGCAACTCTCGTCGGGTGGGCTTGAAGACGGTCATCGTGGACTCCTGGATTGCGGAACGCGAGGTGTTGTGGGAACGGGCAGTGAAGGGCGTGGCCGCGGTCGCCGCTGCAGGGGTTGAGGCTCCGTCTGCGATGTACGGCCTGCGATCGGCGGGGTCACGCCGGCGACGACCCTGGCGCGCACGGCCAGCGCGAGCAGGTCTTCGTCGGTATCGACATCGAGCGCTCCACCCGCCCAGTCGATTGCAACGACGTCCTGGGTGCGCAGCAGGCGTCCCGCGCCCTGATCGCCGTCGAGCTGCGCGAGCGCGCTCCAGCGCGAGCGATCGAATACGGCGGGGGCGCCGAGGACGCCGGCGAACCGTGATGCAACGAGATCCGCACCGGCGAGCCAGGCATCACGCAGCGCCGTCACATGGGGAACGCTGAGCAGCGGCTGATCACCGAGTACGATGGCGAGCGCTCCCGCTGCCGTCGTCTCAGCCCAACGCACCGCGGCGCGGATCGACGACGCGATGCCATCGTGCCAGACGTCATTCGTGATCAACGTGACGGGCAGATCCCCGAGCGCTGCGGCCACCGACGATGCGTGTGCACCGAGGACCACGGCAACCGGGCCGGCTTCGGCGGTCGCACAGGTCGCGGCCACACGCCGCACCAGCGGGACGCCGTCGATCTCGACGAGCTGCTTCGGTCGACCGAGCCGGCGCGAGCCACCCGCCGCCAGGACTGCGATCGCAAGGTCGACGTGCAGTGCCCTCACCCGATCGCGCAGCATCCGCCCCGACCGGCGCCGCTGCACAGCTTGGAGCTCAGCAGCAATCGCGAGCGCGATCTGCTCGGGCGTTTCGGCACCGATGTCGAGGCCGATCGGCGCATGAAGGCGCGGATCCGCGCCCGGCCGCTGCCCCAGTTCGCTTAGAAGCTCGTTCGTTCGGCGGGCCGGCCCGAGGACGCCGATGTAACGCGCCCGCGACGCGAGCGTGACGGCGAGCGCTTGGCGATCGGCGTCGCGCTGGTGGTGCTTGATCACGACGTACGGCTCGGCCGCCGCATCGATCAAAGGACCGAGTCGGTCCCAGGCGCCGCCGGTAGCAATCAATTCGGCACCAGGGAACTGCACGTGCGGAAGGATCCTGCGGTCGGCGACGGTGACGCGCATGCCGATCGACTGCGCCGCGGCAACGATCGGCGGGGTATCGTGTCCACTGCCGAACACGAACAGCTGCGGCGAAGGAACGATCCGCTCGACGAGCGCCGTGATGCTGAGCTCGGGCAGCTCGACGACGCCCGCCGCACCGCGGGCCGCGTGCTCGAGTGCCAGCCGGATCACAGGGTCAGCGACCGGCTGGACGAGATCGCTGCGCGGACCGATCGCGAGGCGGGTGCCGACCGGCACTGCCATGTGCGTCGACCGGATAACGGTGACGAGCGCACCGGCAGTCTCCGCTGCGAAGCACGCCTGCGCGAACGCCAGTCCCTCGTGCGGTGCGGCAGGGTCGACGTGCTCGAGCAGCACGTCGACCCTGCCGTTGCAGCCGAGCCCGAGTCCCCATGCCTCACCGTCCTCGGTCGAATCGTAGGTGACGATGACGGCGCCCGCGCGGCAGCGATGGGCACCGCGCAGCATGACGTCGCCTTCGAGACAGCCACCGCTGACACAGCCCGATACCCACCGGTCTCCCGCCACGAGCATCCGGGCGCCCGGGCGTCGGTACGAAGAACCGGCGACGCGCACCACGGTGGCGAGCAGGAAGGCCGAACCCTCCGCCTCGAGCCGCGCTGCCTCGCGAACGATCCTTTCGAGCTCGTTCATGTCAGTTGGGCCACGGGGCGCCGGTGGAGCCGAGATCTCGTACCCGCCGACGTCGCCTACGGCAACTCATCGAAACTCAAGGGCTCGCAGATCGCCGCTAGCGGTTCACTACACCGGGATCTCGCCGAAGCTCATTCCCATGCAGCCGAGGCCAAGGGCCGAGACCAAGTCGCCGTTCCTAGTTTACGCTTCTGCATGGCGTCGCTCCTCTTTGCGAAGGTAGGCCCGCTCCCATGTGATGCCGAAACAGTACATCGTCACGCGCGTTTGGGAAGCCCACATCAACTGCATGGGGCGTTTGGAAAGCTTAGCGAGCGTGTCAGGGATCGCAGGCGGGGTGTTCGCTGCGCAGAGCGCGCAGCTTGGCGGTGGTGCTTGCGAGCCCGTACCGCTCTGATAGCTCCAAGCCCTGGTCAATCAGAGCTCGCGCCTGCTCGCGATCGCCCGGGCCGCGCCACGGGTCAGCTCTGCGGCCAGTACAACTCGAGCACCCGCTCGGCGAGGCGCGCGGTCGAAATCGTATCGTGCGCATCGGCGTTCATCTCGACGCAAAGGTCGAGCATCGCCAGCAGCACCGCGTACTTGTAAGCCGTGATCGGTGTGCTGGGCTTCTTCAGCCGACTTACACGCCGGGATGCCAGATCGGTTTGAGGTCGAGCACAAACCGGGGGAGGACGGAGTCTGCTGGGCGGTTCGCACAGATTGACGTAACGGCCCAAGCTGTTCAGCTTGCGCGGCATGGAGAATGGCGGTGGCGTCAATGCGACCTGCTGCGGCGTGGAGCACCCATTCGAGAGTCGTTACGTCAACAGCGTCTGGAAGCCCGATCTCATTCGCTGCCTCATCGTCGGGGAAAGTCCCGGCAATCCGGGCGCGCCGTACTTTTACGATCCGATTCCGACGGACCGCCGCGATCCGGTCGGGGTTCGCCGCGTTCTGCTGGCCGCGCTGCATGCCGCCGGATGGATTGCCGCACCGAGTCTCGAGGCGTTCAAGGCCGCGGGCTTTCTGTTCGACCACGCCGTTCGCTGCCAACGGCCGATGGCGGAGATCGATGGTCTACGCGCCCGGGCCCGCCGCTTCCGCGGCGCGGTGACGCCGCTCGCCGAACACCTGCGACCGCTGCTCGAGGAAGCGGAGCAGGTCTGGGCAATGGGCGCGCTCGCGCGCCAAGCCATCGCCGATCTCGATCCGACAATGCCGCGGCTGCGGCGGCCGCTGACGCCGCCCTACGTCAGCGAGGGAACCTACCCAATCGTCATATCGCGCTATTTCACTCGCATCGGCGCCGCTATCGCCGCTGATTTGGTTCGCCAGGTGCGCGACTTGATTGGCGAGCCGCCGCCACACCGAGATTGCCCGAGCGAGCTGTCGATTTCTATCGGCGGCTACACCGGCCCTTCCTACAGCCTCGAGCTCCACGGCCCGTATCTGATCTACCAAGCGTACGCCGAGCAACACGGGCTGGTATCGAAGTGGAAGCTGCAACCGACGCCGGATCAGTGGCGGGAGTTCTGGGCCGAGCTCGACCGAATCGATGTGTGGCACTGGGAGGCGAACTACGACAACCCCGACATCCTGGACGGTACCGGCTGGCGGATCACCATCGCGCACGCCGACCGGCGGCTGGCGACGAGCGGCAGCAATGCCTCACCCGGCAGAGATTCGTTCGACGCTTTCTGGCAGGCTCTGCGAACACTGATCAGCGATCTCGAATTCCGCTAGGGAAGCTCTGCGCAAGTTCGCCGGCCACCGTTCGCGCTGGCATGTTGCGACACGCCGGCAGCACCACTAGCGGCCGCCGCCGCGCTCCTGCTGTGGCTGGTTGTTCAACCTAGTGACGTCCAGGTCGTCGCGACTGCGCCCGAAGCGGTATCGATCGAGGTCGGCGATTATCGCAGTGCCACCGATGTGTTGCTCGATCCGATTGGAGTCGACATCTACGGCACGGCTCCGGCTTTCGAATGTGACACCTCGACGCTCGGCTGCGAGGAGCTCGACGCGGACGACGAGTCCTACTCGCGCCGGCAGATGAACAGGAGGTCGATCGTATGAAACTTTCCATCGCGGCCGCGCTTTTCGCGCTGGTGATGGGCGCCGCCGCCGCCGATCCTGTCCATGCCGAGCGGGGCGGACTGAGCGGCGGCCGCAGACACGGCCCGCCAGCCTTTCTCGCCCAGGTGTTCTCACCGAAGTTGGTGATGCAGCACCAACAAGAGATCGGCCTTCGCAGCGAGCAGACCGAGGCGATCAAGAAGGCGATGAATGACACGCAGGCGCAGCTCAATGACCTGCAATGGAAGCTCGACGCCGAGTCGGAGAGCTTGAGCCAGCTATTGAAGCCCGAGCGCGTCGACGAGCATGCGGTGCTCGCTAAGCTCGAGCAGGTATTGGCGATCGAGCAGCAGGTGAAGCGTACCAACTTCGCCCTGCTGGTTCAGATCAAGAATCAACTCGACGCCGACCAACAAGCCAAGCTCCGCGCCCTACAAGAGACCTCGGGCGATCGCCGTCGCAAAGGGGGTGATTGAGCTGAGTCCGCGTCAGACGCAGACGGAGTTGGCGGCGCCGGTGCACAATACCTGGCCCATGCAGCCGGGGATGGGGGTGCAGTCGATGCAGCTGTCCGCGACCCCGTGCTGGAGATACTTGCCGGCGGCACAGCTGGTGCACTGGCTGTCGGTGGCGGTCGTGCAGACCGGCTGCGACGTGCAGCCCGGGATCGCAGCGCATTGGGCGCAGAGTGAGCTGCTGCCGGCGGAGGTCAGATAGTAACCGGGCTCACAGTGCGTGCAGTTCGAATCGCCGGCGCTGGTGCAGGTCAGCGGGGAGACGCAGTGCTCGACGCCGGTACACTCCACGCAGCTGTCAGCCGAACCGGATGTATCGCGCCAGAACCCGGAGCCGCACACGGCGCAGCTCGAGTCGGTGGCACTGTTACAGGACGGGAGCACGCTGCAGTTCTCTACCGCATTGCACTGGCGGCACACCGAATGCCCGCCTTCGCTATCGAGATAGTAGCCGGGCTCGCACTGGGTACATTGGGGGTTGGTCGCGCTGGTGCATGTCAATGGCGTGACGCAATGCGGCACCGGCGTACACGCGTTGCAGATGTCGGCGGAGCCGCTGCCGTTCATCCAGTAGCCGGACTCGCATTGAACGCATTGTGAGTTGGTCGGCGACGAGCAAGTTTCGGCGGTCGCACAGAACGCGATATCGGTGCACGCACTGCACGTACCGCTCGACAAATAATGGGTCGCTTCGCACTGCGTACACTGCGAGCTCGACGCGTCGACACAAATCTCGTCGACGCAGCCGGGGAGGGGAGTGCAATCCAGGCAGGTGTCGGAGACTTCCGAGTGGAGATACTTGCCGGCGGCGCACTGCGGGCAACGCGAGTCAGTGCCGGCGCTGCAAGTGACTGCGCCGATACATCCCGCCACCGGCGCGCAGGCGGAACAGAGGGTGCCGGAGAGATAGGTGCCGGCAGGGCACTCGACACACTGCGGCTCCTCGGGATTGGGACAGGTATCGGGTTTGATCTTGAGCTTGGCGCGTAGCCGCGGTTTTCCGCTGCTGAGCGGCGAATTCTTGGTCTTGGTCGGGTCGACACCGGCGCCGTTGCCGCCGAGGTTAAACGACCAGCACGCGCCGCTGGCGCGATTGACCAGCTGCACCACGATGTCGCCCCCGACGCCGTCGAAGACGTCAGCGTCGGCGCCGGCCGCCCAGGGATTTTGTTCTTCGATGATAGAGAGGCCTTCGGGGAGCTTCTTTGACGCTATTTTCAGGCGAATCACCGAGGACTCCTTGCCGTCGGCGGGTTTGGTGTCGGCGATCAACTGGAGGTTGACCAGTCCGGAAGGCTCGGAGCCTTTGAGCTTGCAGCTCTTGGCGTCGCGGCAGGTCCAGCCCGGTGCCCCGGCAGCGATCGCGAGATCGAGCGCCGCCACTCCGGCGTCGTAGATGCACAGCTGCAGGTCGTCGGTCATGGTCGCGTCGGTCGACTCCGAGCCGCCGGGGGCGCCGAGATCCGCGAGGCTGGCATTGAGCAGCCCGGTCACCTTGAGATTGAGCTTGCCTTTGCCGGCAACGAACTGGGCTCCGTCGTGGACGGCGGCGAGATCGAGCGAGGCTGAGCTCTGGTGCCCGTCGATGCCGTTGCACGTGGCGAGCGGCACGGGCGCGCAGCCGGTGACCCCGGCATGCGCGGAACTGACGGGCGGAACAATGAGGGTGGCGCCGGTGAGCGCGACGACGAGACTGGTTAGCGCAGCGGCCGACCCGATTCTGTTCATCTTGGTTCTCCTGCTTCGGCCCGCGGGTCGACCGATCGATTGGGCGCTCAGGGTTAGTCCCACGGGGCGCCCACGGTCAAGGAAGATCGACAATCGCGCTGCAGCGGGCGACGCTGCGCCGAATCCATTGGTTCAAGCAGACGATGCCGCCGTCAGTTCGTCCGCCGGTTGCGGCCTGGCGTTGCATAAGACTCGCCAACAACAGCCCCGCCATCACCGCATAGTCATCGCTCGTTTGCGGTCCGTCGCCGCGGGAGCGTCGCCGCGCGTGCAGGTAGATCTGGCGGAGCTCCGGGTCGCCAAACCCTTGCAATTGCCTTTTCGTGCGCGTGCTCCTGCACGTGCGCTTAATCGAAATCGTGCGGGTGCTCGTAATTCGGTGATCCGGTTGCGATCACTAGAAGCCAACGCGATTGCGAGCGTGCACCGCACGTGCACGAATTGCCGGGCAAAGGCGCCAAGTGCGCTCGGCTCCCGGCTTCCAATCGACCTGGCGGCCCGAGTCGTGGTAGCGCGTCGCCCGACGAATGAAGTCCTCGGCCGACCGGCACAAAGCTGCGCCCCCGCCGAACGCCTCGGTGCGCATCGATGCGGAAGCCGAGTGCATCTGGCGCGGCGACCGGAAGATCGGGGTTCCGCCTAAGGCATTCGCGGTGCTGCTGCGGTTGATGGAGCGGCCGCAGCAACTGGTGACCAAGAACGATCTGCTCGCAGCGGTATGGCCGGGCATCTATGTGACCGAGGTCGTGCTCAACAAGGCGGTGCGACAGTTGCGCACCGCCCTCGGCGACGATTCCAAACAGCCATCGTTCATCGAGACCGTCCATCGCCGCGGCTTTCGCTGGATCGCTTCGGCGGACACGCCCGCCTTGGACAAGGCCTCGGGTGACAGGCCCGCCGCCGCGCCGAGCGCTTTCGACGCGCCCGAGACGACCGCGATCGTCGGTCGCGAAACGAGCCTGGCTCAGCTCGCTCGCTGCTACCAGCTCGCTGCAGCCGGCCAGCGACAATTGATTTTGATCGGCGGCGAGCCGGGCATCGGCAAGACCGCCTTGGTCGATGAATTCGTGGGCTGCTTGGCGCAACACGATCCTGCCGTGCTCGTCGCTCGCGGTCAGTGCATCGAGTCTTACGGTGCCGGTGATCTGTATCGGCCCTGGCGCGAGGCGGTCGAACAACTGCTGCGTCACGCTAGCCCGGCAACCCGCGCGTCCTTGCTGAAGTGCGCTCCGAGCTGGCTGTTGGCTCTAGCCGAGCTTCTGACTCCGGCGGAGGCGGAAATGCTGCGGCGCACCGTCATCGTTCCTACCGCTGATGTCGTCCAACGCGAGCTCGAACGGGCGATCGAGGCGGCCAGCGAGCAGTCGGCGGTAGTTCTCATCCTCGAGGACCTGCATTGGAGCGAGCCGGCGACCGTCGCCTTGCTGTGGGCGCTCGCCACCCGTCGCCAGCCGGCCCGGCTGTTTATCGTCGGTACCTATCGATCGGTCGACGCGATCGCTCAACAACATCCAATCATTCGCTTGAAGCGCGAGCTCAGCGCCAAGCGGCAATGCCTCGCCATCGATCTCGAGGGTCTGCGGGCCGAGTCGATTCTCGATCTCCTCGACCGGCTCTATCCGAATCACGACGTACCCGCGGCTCTCGCCGCGCGCCTGCTCGAGCAAAGCTCGGGCAATCCGCTCTTTCTGCTCAATGCTCTGGCGGACTTCGAAGCGCGCGGCTGGTTGCAGCCAGAAGAGGGCAGATG
This sequence comes from Terriglobales bacterium, assembly GCA_035627175.1. Classification (GTDB taxonomy): domain Bacteria; phylum Desulfobacterota; class Binatia; order HRBIN30; family HRBIN30; genus DASPMH01. The sequence goes on from DASPMH010000167.1 coordinate 11,174, forward strand.
GCGGTGGAGCGCGGATCTCGATGCGATCGCCGCCGCTGTGCCGGAGAGCACCCGCGAGATGATCGCCTTCCGGCTCGATCAACTGCCACCGACCACCCGAGAGCTGGTCGAAGTCGCCAGCATCGTCGGCCATGTGTTTGCGACCCAGACGGTAGCGGTCGCCGCCGAGCGTCCGCCCGAGGAAGTCGAAGCCGAGCTCGAGGGTTTGTCTCGGGCAGCGTTCTTCCTGGAGAAGGGCGACGAGGTCGAGTGGCCCGACGGCAGGCGTGGCTGCGAGCACCGCTTTCGCCATGCCCTCTATCGCCAGGTGGCGCAGCGCAGCATCCTGCCGAGTCGGCGCCAGCGCTTGCACCGCCACATTGCGCTCGCCTTGGAGCAGGGCTACGGCGAACGGTCAGCGGAGATCGCCGGCGCGCTCAGCTTGCATCACGAGCAGGCCGGCGATGCGCTGCGCGCCGTCGATTACATCGACGTGTTGGTGCAGCAGGCGTATGCGCGTTCGGCGTGGCACGCGGCCGAGCCGATGCTCGCCCACGCGGTCGCGCTGCTCAAACGGACGCCTGCCAGTGCGGAGCGCGATCAACGCTTGCTCACCACCATGACCGCGCACGGCAGTGCCCTGGCCGCCACCCGCGGCGTGTCCGATGCCGAAACTCTGCGAGCTCTGGCGGAGGCCCGCGCGCTCGCCCAGGCGCTGCCGGCCGCGCTCGAGCACAGCGTCGCGCTGGGCACGACCGCGGCCGGAAAAATCACCTGCGGTCAGTTGCGCGAAGCGCTCACCCTGGGGGAGGAGATGCTCTCCCGCCTGCCCATCGATACGCGCGCGGACCTAGTCGGGGACACCGGTCTCGCGGATGGGTCGGCCGTGGCGGTGGCGACGGCGCACCTGGCGGTAGGAACGAGCGCGCTTCATCTCGGCCGGATCGAGATGGCGTTGCTGCACCTGCAGCAGGCCGTCGACGCGATCGGTACGACGACGGCTCCGACGGCCGGCTACGATCCGGCGGTGCCCGCCCACGCCTTTCTCGCCTACGCCTGGGTTATGGCGGGCTGGCCGGAGAAGGGAAGAGCTCGTCTCGAGACGGCCTTGCAGCTTGCGCGCAACAACGGGGTGCCGTGGTACCTCGGCAGCATCCTGCAGATTGCCTCCTTGCTCGCGGTCGTCCGGCGCGATCCCGCCGAGGCCCGCCGCTTCGCCACCGAGGCGTTGGCTTTCGGAGCTGAGAACGATCTGCCGGTGTGGAACGGCGCGCACCAGACGCGTCTGGGTTGGAGCGAGGTCGTCGAGAGCGGCGACCCGAGCTCGCTTGCGGCGCTGCGCGATTCTGCCGACGCATTTCGCGAGCGTGGCCTGATAGCCGTTTCGTGCACCTACGGCGCCTTGGCCGACGCCTGTCTCCACGGCGGCCGCATGGATGCGGCCGCCGCCGCGCTCGATGCGGCCTTCGACACCCGCGGCGAGGAGCGCCTCTTCGACGCCGAGCTGTTGCGGCTGCGCGGCGCGCTCGCAGTCGCGCGCGCCGCCGCCACGGATAGCTCGCTCGACCAAGCGAGGGAATATTTCGAGCAAGCGATCGACCTCGCGCGCACCCAAGGCACGCGCTTGTTCGGCCTGCGGGCCACCGTCGAGCTCGGCCGCTTGGCGCGCACCCGCGACCAACGCCAGCAGGTGCAGCAGCGCTTGCGCCAAGCCTTGAGCGAATTCGAGGAAGGCTTCGGCGAGACCGACTTGCGCGAGGCCCAGACCATGCTGACGGATCTCGCCCGCCAGCGCTGACCGCGCCCCAGGCCATCGCTGTAGCGTGCGCTCAGACTTGTCCGCCGAAGCCTCGGCGAAGGCGGAGCGCTCCCCAGGTCATCCTCCATCGTCCGACCTGTCCGCCTTTGCCCTGGCGAAGGGGCAACGCGCTCGAAACGTTCAAGTAAGGTCAAAAGATCGTCAAGACTGCGATCGTGCCGGTCGCTAGTTCCGTCGGCATGAACAACAGCGACTTCCCCGTACCTACCGACCGCGCCTTCGTCGTCCACTTCGCCCGAACCGAGCCGCCGGGAGCCGGCCTGTGGGGACGCGCCGAGCACATCACCACCGGGCGAGCGACCCGCTTCCAGGATGGAGCGGAGCTGATGGCGTTCGTCGCCGCGGTGCTCGAGGCGGTGCAGAACGACGAACCGCCCGTCGCCTAGCCCGGCGCTCGATAGGTGCTCGGCGTACCAACAAACGATGAGAATGGAGGGACAGATGGTCAAAGCGATGATTTCGGCGATGGTGATGGTGCCGGCGCTACTGGCCGCGCCGGCGATGGCCGCGACGGATAAGACCTGTCTGACGGGCGATGACCCGCTGGTGGCCAGCGATGCCGAGCAGATCGCCGCGCTCGAGGCCGCGGTCGAGCTGGCGTGCCCGTGCGCTGGGTATGACGGCAGCATCGGCAAGAGCCAGCGCGACTATCGGCGCTGCACCGCGGCGCAAGTGAAGGCGGCGCTGTCGGCGGGCAACCTGCGCAGCAAGTGCAAGTCGCGGGTCAGCAAGCGATTCGCTCATTCAATCTGCGGTCACGCGGCGGCGGTCGAGGCGGTGCCGTGCCTCGAGCGCAGCACCCGCGGCAAGCTTCGGTGCCTGATCGTACCGGCGGCCGAGTGCCGGGACCGGGCCGGACGCTACAGTCGGGTCGCCTGTCCGGGATATGAGAGTTGTGTCGCCGCGGGCGATACCAATGCGGACCACCTCATCAACCTGAACGACAGCGGAAGCTGCATCGTGCCGGCGACGGCGACGGCGACGTTTACCCCCACCGATACCTCGGTTGCGACTGCCACGCCCACGCTCACTCCGACCTGGACCTCGACGGCAACCGCGACGGCGACCGCAACTTTTCCTGTCGAGCCGCCGCTAGCGCACATCGTGGTCAATCCCGGCACAGACAGGGTGGAGACACCGATCTTGCCGCCCGAGGCACTGACCGGTCCCGCCCCGTCCTGCTTCCCGCAAAACCCGAGCGGTGGCGGCTGCCGTTTGCTGGCCGTGTTGGACGGCGGGATCGACTTGGTCAACGTCTTCGATGCCAGTGGCAGCATCAATCCGGCGGCTCAAACGCCGGACGAAGACGCGCTGACGTACAAGTGGGACATCTACCGACCGACGACGCTGCAGGGCGGCAAATACGCGCCGCGCGGGGTCACCGGCTACTTCACCAAGCAATTGACCATCGCGCCGAGCTCGTTTCCGGCGCTGGAGGATACCATCGCCGGCGCCGATGTCTTCTGGCGCGCGGCATTGACGGTGACCTCGATCTACCCGCCCTTTGCCCAGACCACCGTCTACTTCCGGTTCCAGTACCAATCCACCGAGCTGACCCTCGACAATTCCATCGACTGCTACCGCACCAACTTCCCCGAGTGGTGTTACACCCTCGCCCCGAACGGCATCCCGACCACCGAGCCGCACTGACCGCGTGCCCGAGTGCCGCTCGGATAGTAGTCCGTGATCGCTCTAGCGGCGTTCTCGGAGCGCGCGTATCGAAAGGGCAGGGCACGTTGGCGGCCGACCTATCGCTGCAACTCGAAATTATCCCGACGCAGGTGCTATGATCGACGCAGATAGTGATGGTGAGAGATGGGACAGACAATCGTTGTTCATGGGCATTTGAATGATCCGCGGCGCATTGAGCTCGACGAGCCGGTGTCCGAGATTCACGGCCCATAGAAGTTTCCATCCGATCGGTCGGCGCGAAGACTTCCACACCGTTGTCGCTGTTCGAATCGTTAACTGTCGAAGAATGGCAGCGCGAGTTCCACGATTGGATCGATGGACATGACCGAACCGTCCCAGTTCCTTCTGCCGAATCTCTTCGCCGCGAGGAACTCTACGAGGATCGCTAGGTGGGCGAGTACCTGATCGACACCAACATTCTCGTCCGCTTGGTGCTTCCGCAAGACCCGTCAATGCAATCGCCGCTGGTGCCATCGACGAGCTCAAGCGTCGGGGCGACCAGACGTGTGTTGGGTCTCAGAACCTGATCGAGTTCTGGAGTGCGGCGACCCGACCCTCTGACGTCAATGGTCTCGGGATGACTCCCGACAAGGCCCAGCTGGAAGTCGAGCGGATAGAAAAGATGTTTCGCGTCCTCGACGACCTCGCTGCCGTCTACGGACGCTGGAAACAACTCGTCACCACCCATTCAGTACGGGGACGACAAGTCCACGACGCCCGGCTCGTCGCCCTGATGGTGGAGCACGACATCGGAACCATCAATGACGTTCAATGTCGATGACTTCTCACGCTACTCCGAGATCACGGCGATCAGCCCGCAGGATCTCCAGCGCTGAGATCAAGCTAATGAAGCGGGTCCTTGCCGGCCTCGCGGAAGTCCCACATGGTCTTCTCCCAGTTGGAGATCAGCCCACGGTCGTGGCACGTCAGGCACTCCCAGCAGATCTCGTTCGATTCCGGAACGATGTAACCCTCAATCTCCCCTGAGCATGGGCGTCGGCCAGGTCGGCGGCGGCACCTTACACCAAGCGGAT
>DASPMH010000168.1:0-3634 GCA_035627175.1 Terriglobales bacterium
CAGGGCGAACGGCTGCAGGAGCTCGCCGCACGCGCCGTCGGCGAGCTCGTCTCAGCCGACATGGCGCAGAGCTGGCACCGCCGCCTGTTGGAGATGGCCTATTTCTTCGATCTGACCAAGCGTCACGCCCAAGCGAAGGCCGCGCTCGCCGCGGCGCTGGCGCTAGAGGCGAATGGCAGCGGCGCCGGCGTGCCGCTGTGCGAAGCGCTGATCCGCGGCAGCCTGACGGCGCACCTGCAGATGACCGCGGAGCAGGAGCAGGAAGCGGCGCGCTCTTCTCTGATCGTGACTCCCGGCCAGGCGATGCGCCAGGCCGAACAGCGCCGGCCGCGCTGAACGACCTCGCGCAAGATCACTTAGACCCTGAAAATCGCTGCGCCACCTCCATAGGCTCGACGTATGGGACACGCCTATGCGGAGATCGAGCTGAGCAACCCGCGCGACGCGAACCTCAAGCCGCTGCGCCTGCGCGCGCTGGCAGATACCGGCGCGCTAACGTTGTGCATCCCCGGAGCGCGTCGCCTTGCAGCTCGACCTAGCGAGCGACGATCAGGAACGGCGCTTGCGGACGACGTGCCAGCCGCCGGCGCCGAGCAGCACCGAAAGTGCAGCCAGCGCGGTGGTCGATGCCGCGGGAGCAGGGGCTTGGTTGGCGGCGGCAGCGGCCAGCAGCGCCTCGCAGTCGACGCTCTGACATCCGGTATTGTCGCCGGCATACACCGAGCCTGGGATCTGTTGACAGGCAGAGGGGCTGGTCTGGGTGCAGGTGGCCCCCTTCTCGATGAAGCAGCACGCGCCGCTCAGGCCGGCTGTCGCCGCCGCCGGTGCCAGCACCGCGAGCCCCAACACTGCAACAAACCCCAACACAGCCAACATCCGAGCCATAGCGTCTCCTCCAAGCCGTCCTAGTACGACCCAGACCGCCTACCCCACCACCACGACGAATACAAACCGTAGAGGATGGAGGAGATTTTCACCACGAAGGGCACGAAGTGGGAACAGAAGGAGGAATAGATTTTATCTCGCTGGCTCATCTCGCCTCGCCATGTTTGGCTCAGCCTCGCTGCCAACCTGCTGCTCACTTCTCTGCGCTCAGATGACTTTTCCCCAAGCGCGACGCCGTGCGCCACCAGCTCCTTACCCGCACCGGTCGCGCCGGTGATCAGCACCGCGAAATCGGAGCGTACCACCAGGGCGATTTCCCGCCGCAGCCGTTCGACGGCGGCACTGGTTGCCGATCAGCTCACTGCCCTGCCGTAACTCCTGGACGACGCCGGTCCATGCGCAGGCTGGTCGTTCGAGCCAGCGGTGGCAACCGAGATCGATAGCGAGCCGGCGGCGCCCGCCACCAGTGCCGCTTGAGCAGTGAACTGCATGGCTCGCCGCGCTGCCTACCACGCCGCGCGGCGCTGCCTAGGAGCTCGACAAGCCGAGCGCGTTGGCGACGGCGCGCAGGATCTCGTCGACCGTCACCTGATCGTTGCCGTCGAGGTCCAATGACGGGCAACGCGATACCTCGAGGTTGCCGAGGGCGATACCGACGCCGCGGATGATCTCATCTACGGTTACCACCCCACTGCCGTCGCAGTCGCCGAGCACCGGCGTCGGCGTCGCGGTTGCGGTCGCTGTCGAAGTGGCCGTGCGCGTCGGCGTCGCCGTTTGGGTCGGCGTGCGGGTCGGGGTGCGCGTGGGAGTAACCGTGGGCGTCGCGGTCGGTGCCGGCAGGATCAAGCCGCTGCTGCCGCTTGCCGAGAGGCGATCGCCGTCGAGAGTCGAGGCGTGCAGGTTGGCGTTGCGGAGAATCGCCGGCAGCCGCGCCGGATCGATGACATCGAAGGCGCAGGTGTAGAGCACCGAGCCGCTCGGGACGGCTTCGGCGTCGCGCACCGTCGTTCCGGCTACGATCGCCCTCAGCCTGGCAGTCGTCGTCGCCTGTCCCTCACAGCCGACCGGTCGGGGCGTCGTCGCGCACGAAACGAGCTGGCGGCTGATCGACAGGCACGGACCGCGCGGCGGCGACTCGGCGCATCCCGGAGCGTTCTCGGCGAGCGCCGAATTGACTCGGCATTGGCTCGCGCTGCTCAGCTGAACGACGGTGGCATCGAAGAGGATATCGTTCTGGATTCCGCCGACGCCGTTGCCGACCAGAGTCACGTCGATCAAGGCTTGGCCGGTGCCGTCGTAGGTCCAGGTGCCGAGATTGATCTCGACCGGACGCCCGGTAGGTGTCGCCGTAGGTATGGGCGTCGCAGTGGGCGCGGCACCCGCTTGGATGACGCCGCTTGCACCCGTCGCGTTCAGACGTACACCCGCGGGTGTAGAGGCGATGGTCTTGGCATTGGCGAGCACTGCCGGTAGCCGTGTCCGATTCACGACCTCAAACTCGCAGGTGTAGAGCACGCTGCCCGACGGGATCACATTCGAATTCGGCACCCCGGTCGCAGCGACGATGCCGCGGAAGCGCTTCATCGTCGCCGGCTGCCCCTCGCACCCCGCGGGAGTGGGAATTTCGGAGCAACTGGCGAGGTGGCGATTGAGTGACTTGCACGGTCCGACCGGCGGATCGCTGTCGCAACCGACCGCCTCGGTTCCGATCGAGGGATAGATGCGGCACTGACTGGTGCTGGTCAAGTTGACCCGGGTGCTATCGAAGAGGATGTCGTTCTGGGTCGCACCGGCGCCGTGGCCGATCAGCGTAACGGAAACGGTGGCGCGGTCCGAGGCATTCGGGGCGCCGGAGCCGACGTTGATTTCCACCGATGTCTGCGTCGCCGACAGCACTGCACCATCGGCGGTAGTCGTATCGAGTCGGGCTCCGGTGTGGTTGGAAGCGACCGGGTTGGCATTCCGCAGTAGCGCCGGCAAACGCGAGGCCTCGGTGACATTGAACTCGCAGGTGTAGAGGACCGCACCATCCGCAATCGTGTTGTTATTGGGAACGGCCGTAGCGGCGACAATCCCGCGGAAGCGAGACATGTACGCCGGCTGTCCCTCGCAGCCTGGCGCGGACGGATTGGCTCCGCAAACGACCAGATTGCGACTGAGCGTCTTGCACGGCCCGACGACTGGATCTTCCTCGCAACCCGCTTCATTGGTGCCGATCGCAGCATTGATCCGGCAGGCATTGGCAGCCGGCAACGAGACGGCGCGCGTATCGAAGAGAATGTCGTTTTGAGCGCCACTAACGAATGCGCCGCCGGTCCTGAGAACCACGGAGATGGTGGCGCGGCCGTCATTCGGTACAGCCGACTCGATCTCGAGCCGCACCAAGGCATGCCCCGACGCAGCGAAGGTCGTGGCGCTCACGAACGCGACCCAAAAGAACAACAAGAACTGCCTAGCCGAGGCGGCTTTCACCATCGGACCCCCCTTTGTGGACCGGTGGGCATAGCCGATCCGCGCGTGAAGGCGCAAGGCTTTCCGCTGTTCACCACGAAGACATGAAGGGCTGATCTCCGCGGGCTCCGCGTGCTCAGCGAGAGCCTCTTATCTCCCGCCGCTTGCGCCATTGAACCGCAGGGGGCGACGTGCCTACAACCCGCCACCCTTTGCGAGGCTGGTGGCGTGATGATCCGGCAGTTGCCTTTGACGATGACGCTGATGGCGCTGCTCGCCGCAGCGGCGCCCGCGGCGG
>DASPMH010000169.1:0-3723 GCA_035627175.1 Terriglobales bacterium
CCGACGGCGGCACACTCTTCCTCGACGAGATCGGTGAGATCGGACCGGAGTTTCAGGCGAAGCTGCTGCGGGTGCTGCAGGACGGCGAGGTGCTGCGCGTCGGCGGCTCGCAGCCGCGACGCGTCGAAGTGCGAGTTGTCGCCGCCACCAACCGCAACCTACGCGATGAAGTTGCGGCAGGACGATTCCGCGAGGATCTCTACTTCCGTCTGAACGTCATCCCGTTGAACCTGCCGCCGCTGCGCGAGCGGCCGGAGGAGGTGCTGCCGCTGGCGCAGCGCTTCCTCGATCGCTACGCCGGCGAAGCGCGCCGCCATCTGGTGCTCGGCAAAGAGGCCCAGGGGGCGCTGCAAAGCCACGCCTGGCGCGGCAACGTCCGCGAGCTGGAAAACGCGATCGAGCGCGCCGTGCTGCTGGCGCGCGGCGAGGAGATCACCCCGGAGGACCTGCTCCTCGAACAGCCGAGCGACGGCGCCGCCGCCCCCCCGGGCATGACCCTACAGCAGCATCTCGATCAGGCCGCGGCCAACGCCCTGCGCACCGCCCTCACCGCGGCCAAGGACCAGCGCGCCGAAGCCGCATGCCAGCTCGGCATCGACCGGACGACGCTGTACCGCATGATGAAGCGCTTCGGCATCGACTAAGCCTCGGCCTTCGCTGTAGCTGCCGTCGGTAGACGGCGGATTGGCCTTCGCTGTAGCTGCCGTCGGTAGACGGCGGCTTGGCCTTCGCTGTAGCTGCCGTCGGTAGACGGCGGCTTGGCCTTCGCTGTAGCTGCCGTCGGTAGACGGCGGCTTGGCTCTCCGTGAGGCGGCAGCGCGCCTACTGCCTCAGTGGCAGCGTCGGATCGCCAGCAGCGCCGACAGCAAATTCTCGCGGAGCACGCGGCGCACGCAGAGATCAGAAAAGAGGTGATCAGCGAGAACAAATTCTTCTCCTATCTCCGCGGGCTCTGCGTGCTCCGCGAGAGATCCTGGCCTACCGCCTCGCGCTTCAGGCATACGACGCGCGGAATCAGCGCGGATCAGAGAATGTAGCGAGCGATTCTTCACTGCTCGCCGAAATCCCCCGCGCCTGCGGCGCTGCCCCTTTGGAAAAGGGGGCGCACACTCGCAGATCATCGCCTGGTCGCTGGCCGGGGAAAGCAGGTTTCAGATGCGGAGCGTCCAAGCGAGCAGCAGGATCGTGGCGACTACGATCAGGCCGATGAAACCCTTCGCCATCGAGTGACCACGCACACCCTACGTATATCGCATCCGTGCGCTGAAAATAGCCATACCCCCTCACCCATCGACGTGCGTGGCGTAAGCGCGAGCGGGCGGCGCTGGCAGGCCCTCTGCGCGCATACCTTCGAGATGGAAGGCAGTCGTCCCTCGCATTTCGCGCTCGACCTCCTCGCGGGTCGCGCCCATCGCAATGCAGCCATCGAGGTCGGGGGAATAGGCTGAGAGCCGGCAACCATACAATAGGTTGATCACCAGGCTGCTTTCCGATCCGCGGAGGCTCTCCCTGCGGTGTCCAAACTGGTATGGGGGTGCATGCGAAACTTGCGGCTGATTGCTTTCGGATGTGCGTTTGCGCTCGTGCTTCCTGCCGTTGCCTCGGCCGAGCTCAAGCCGGGTGACCCGGCGCCGTTGTTCCGCGCCAAAACTCACGAAGGCGCCGAGTTCGACCTCGCCTCGCGGCGCGGTCAGTGGACGGTGCTCTACTTCTATCCAAAAGCCGGCACCTCTGGCTGCACCAAGCAAGCGATCCAGTTCCGCGACAACATCCGGACGATCCGCGCCCAAGGCGCGGAGGTCTTTGGTATCAGCACCGACGACGTCGCCGACCAAGCGGAATTCCACCGAGCCGAGCAGCTCGACTTTGCGCTGCTCGCCGACCCGGACGGCGCCGTCACCGAGGCGTACGGAGCGAAGATGCCGCTGGTCAACATCTCCAAGCGGTGGACCTTCATCCTCGACCCGAGCCTGACCATCCGCCAGGTGCAGCACGACGTCGATCCCTCGACCGACGCCGAGCGCGTCGCCGCCGAGATCGCCAAGCTGAAGTCCGCGGCGGCCGATCCGAAAACGCACGAGTGAGTTGCTCGGCGAGCGATTCTTCGCTGCTCGCCGAAATCCCCGCGCCTGCGGCGCTACCTCCTTTGGGAAGGGGGCGCACGCTCGCAGATCATCACCTGATTGCGATGCTGGCTGGCGAAAGCAGGGTTCGGATGCGGAGCGTCCAGGCGAGCAGCAGGATCGCGGCGACTACGATCAGGCCGGTCGACAGGCCGACCCATAGGCCGATGACGCCCCAGCCGGCCCAGAAACATAGGCCGTAGCCGGTGGGCAGCCCGACAATCCAGTGGCCGAAGAGGTTCGAAATCATCGGAATCCGGGTTTCGCCCGTGCCTCGCAAGACGCCGGTGGCGACCACCTGGATGCCGTCGAAGATCTGGAACAGCGCGGCGATGAAAATCAGCGAGCTTGCCGTCGCAATCACCTGCTCGTCGTTGGTAAACACCGACAGGATCGGCCCGGGCGCGAGCGTCAGCACCACCCCGCTGGTCGCCATCAACGCGATGCCGATCGCAATCGCGGTCCAGCCGGAGTGAGTCGCCAACACCCGCTCGCCCATGCCGAGCTGGTGGCCGACCCGTACCGCGCTCGCCGACGACAGACCGAGCGGCATCATGAACGTCAGCCCGGCGATGCTCAGCACGATGTGATGAGCCGCCAGAGGCGTCGCCCCGAGCCGTCCGGCGAGCGCCGTCGCCAAGGCGAACACCCCGACCTCGAGAGTGATCTGCAGCGCCGCCGGAAAGCCGAGTCGAAATAGCCGGGTCAGCAGCGGCCAATCGACGCTGCCGCCGAAACGTGCGCCGCGACGCCGTGCCGAGATGCGGCGGACGAAGTATAGCGCCCCAAGCATCATGTAGAGCCGCGCTGCCAAAGTGCCCCACCCGGCGCCTCTGGCACCCATAACCGGAAGCCCCCACGCGCCGAACACCAGAGCCCAAACGGCGACGGCGTTGATGACATTCGCCGAGACCATGATCGCCATCACCACCTTGACCGCACCGACCGCCTGCAGGTAGCGCCGCGCCGCAGTGAACAGCAGCAACGGCAACAAGCTCCAGCTGAGCGCGTCGAGATACGGCTCGGCATGAGCCAACACCTGGGGCTCGACCCCTAGCCACGCGAGAATACCGGCCGAGCGCTGCAACACCGGCGTCAGCAGCACCCCTTCGGCTGCCGCCAAAATCAGCCCCTGGCGCAAGATGTGGCTCGCTTCGACCTCGTCGCCGCGGCCGACGGCGTGGGCGATGGCGTAGTCCAAGCCGAGCAACAGGCCGATGCCGAAGACCGCGAAGACGAAATACAAGGCGCTGCCGACACTGACTCCCCCGAGCGCGTCGGCGCTGACGCGTCCGACGATCATGGTGTCGACCAGAGACATCGAGTGCCAGCCGAGCTCGGCCAAGATCACCGGCCACGCCAGCCGCCACAACGGCCGCAACTCGGCGCGAATTTCGGTGAACGACGGAAACACCGGGCCAGCTCGCTACAGGCCTGCCCCTGAGGTCCTCCTCGAGCGAAAGGGCTCGCGCAGGCCGAACTGCTTCATTTTGCGCTGCAGCATCACTCGGCTGATGCCGAGCGCCTTGGCGGTGTGGGAAACGTTGCTCTCGTGGCGGCGCAGCTCGGCGGCGATCCACTCCTTCTCGAACTCGTTGCG
>DASPMH010000170.1:0-6485 GCA_035627175.1 Terriglobales bacterium
GGTCGAGCAGCTCGTCACGGCGCGATACTTTCGCTACCAGTACACCCGCTACAACGGCGGCCTGCTGCTGCTCGGCGTTTTCAATTACGCCGACGTCGACATCAAGAGCGACACCTTGATCATCTTCTTCGACGGCAAGGACGTGGTGCAGGATTTCGCCTTCGCCGAGGATACCGAGCTGCTGCGGACGCTCGGACCGCTGACGCGATGATCCGCCCGGCCATCGGCTTGCTGGTGCTGGTGCTGCTGCTGGCCGGCTGCAGCATCGGACGCACCTACAGCGGCGTGCCGCTACGTGGCGATCCTCAGCGCCTGGTCGAAGGTCGCTCGACCCGCACCGAGGTGCTCGCCGAGCTCGGCCCGCCGGAAGCGATCATTCATCAGACCAGCGGCGATGCCTTCGTCTATCGCTATCGTCAGATCAACTCCTCGTCGCTTACCATCAATGACCCATTTTTCCTGCGCCAGCCGGTATTCTCTTACAGCCGCGAACATCGCGCCTCCGATACGCTGGTGGTGCTGTTCGATTTCCACGGCACGGTGCGCAGCATCGTCCGCGATCGCGACACCGAAGAGCTGCCGTTCCTCTGACGGTAGGAGCAACTCAGTCGTGCCGGAACGGCCGGAGCTCGAGTACGTCGCGCCGATCCTCGATCGCGAGCTCGCCGATAAGCAGATCACCGGCCTCCGCATCAAAAAGCCGGTAGTGCTGCGGCTGTTGCGGCTCGGCACACCCGAGCAGCTGCTGCTCGGACGAAGCTTCGCCGGTGTGATCCGTCGCGGTCACTTCCTGGTGTTCGGCCTCGCCGGCGAGCCGGAGATCGACATTGCGATCCATCCGATGCTCGCCGGGCGATTTGCTCTCGCCGCGAGCGCCGATCGCGTCCCCGGCGATCTCGCTGTCGGTTTCCATCTGCAAGATGGGCGGGAGCTGCGCTACCGCGACGATGTTCAGATGGGGAAGGTCTATGTCGTCGGACGCGAAGAGTGGGAGAAGGTGCCGGGCTTGTCCGCAATCGGCGTCGACGTGCTCGATAAGCGCGCCTTCACCCGGGGCCGCTTTCGCCAGCTGGCACGGCGGCGCCGCGACCAGGTCAAGGTGTTTCTCCTCGACAAGAGCGCGCTCGACGCGCTCGGCAACGCCTATGCGGACGAAGTGCTGTGGGCGGCGCAGATCCATCCCAAGGCGATGGTTCGCAAGCTGGGCGATGACGATCTCGATCGTCTGCACGACGCGATCGTCGAGGTGCTCGGCGAGGCCCGCGCCGAGGTCGCCCGGCGCCAGCCGCCGCTCGACGAGAAGGTGCGCGACTTCCTCAACGTGCGAGGGCGCAGCGGCGAGCCCTGCAAGCGCTGCGGCAGCAAGCTGCGGCGAGCCCGGGTGCATGCCGATGACGCGATCTTCTGCCCGCAGTGCCAGCCCGACGAGCGCGGCAGCTCGATCGTCAACTGGAGAAAGGTGCCGCCCCTGAGTCAGAGATAGGACCGGCAACCAAGAGCTGGTATTGCCAAGCTGAGTTGTTCTGGAGAGGAGAGCTGATGGGTTTTCATCACACCGCGTTCGCGACTCGCGACGTCGAGGCGACGCACAAGTTCTACACCGACGCGATGGGTTTCGAGCTGGCCAAGGTTGTCTGCGGCCCGACCCCGGAAGGGGGCTGGGCCAAGCATCTTTTCTACGAGACCGGCAACGACGAATACATCGCCTTCTGGGATCTGCACGACGTCACCAGCAACGACTGGTCGCCGTCGATCTCGCTGGGCCAGGGCCTGCCGCTGTGGGTCAATCATCTCGCCTTCCGCGCCCGCGACGTCGCCGACATCGGCGTCCGCCTGCAGCGTTGGCTCGATCACGGCTGCGAGGTGCACGAGGTCGACCACGGCTGGTGTACTTCGATCTACACCGTCGATCCCAACGGCATCCTGGTCGAGTTCTGCACCACGACGCGGGCTTTGACCCAGGCCGATCGCAACGAGGCGCAGGCGCTGTTGCGCGATCCCAAGCCGCCGTTCGAGGCGCCGCCGCGGGTGCAAGTGCACCGGCCGAAGGCCGCTTGAGGAACGCGGCAGCATGAGCACCCGCGCCGTTCTCTTCGATTTCGGAGGCACGCTCTACGATTACTCCTGTCTTGCCGCCGCCGAGGCCGAGAGCCTGATCGAGTTGGCACAGTGGCTCGGCATCGAAGCGAACGTTGCCGATCTCGCAGCCGCCCAGCGCGCCGCGATGCGCCAGGTGTTCCGCGACTACCTGCCGCGCGGCTTCTACTATCACCGCGACCTCTTTCGTCAGGCGGTGCTCGAGATGGTCCGCTCGTTCGGCGTCGAGCCGGCCGCTGCGCTGCTCGACCGCTTTCGCGAAGCGCAGTGGCAGCGGCACCAGCGTGACTTGGTGCTTCGTCCCGGAGTCGAATCGACCTTGCGCCAGCTGCGCCAGCGCGGCCTGCATGTCGGTATGGTCAGCAACATCGACGACGACCAGCTCGACCATCTGCTCGCCGTCGCCGGGGTGCGCCCGCTCTTCGATGCGGTGTTGTCGAGCGAGCGCGCCGGCTCCTGTAAGCCGGACCCGAAGATCTACCAGGTCGCGCTCGACAGTGCCGGCTGCGCGCCGGAGGAAGCGCTGTTCGTCGGCGACACTTTGCGCCAGGACGTCGCCGGGGCGAACCGGGTCGGCTTGCGCTCGGTGTTGCTGTGGCACCGCCAGGATCGCCCGCCGCCCGAGCAGGAAGACATTCGGCCGCGGCACATCATTCGCGCCTTCCCGGAAGTCTTGCAGCTGATCGATTGACGCGATGCGGTTGCCGCAGCGAGTGACGTTCGGGTTCGTGCCGGCGGTGGCTTGATGCCGGTGGCACAGTTCCCCGATCCGCGCAGCGCCGACGAAGACGGGATCGTGGCGATCGGGGGCGATCTCCACCCGCAGTCGCTGCTGCTCGCCTATCGCCAGGGAATCTTTCCCTGGCCGGTCGAGGGCCTGCCGATGCTGTGGTTCTGCCCGGCCGAGCGAGCCGTGCTCGATTTCGCCGAGCTGCACGTGCCGCGCAGCTTGGCGCGGGCCCGGCGGCAGGCGCAGTTGGAGCTCAGCTTCGACCGGGCCTTCGCCGCAGTGATCCGCCAGTGTGCGCGGACACCGCGGCCGGGGCAGGAGGGCACCTGGATCACGCCGGAGATCTTGCGAGCCTACACTCGCTTCCACCAGCTCGGTCACGCCCACAGCGTCGAAGCGTGGAGTGGCAGCGAGCTGGTCGCGGGGCTCTACGGTGTCGATGTAGACGGAGCGTTCTGCGCCGAGAGCATGTTCTACCGCCGTCCCAACGCTTCCAAGCTCGCGCTGCTGCACCTGGTCGAGCATCTCGCCCGAGCCGGGCTCGACTGGATCGACGTCCAAGTGATGACGCCGCACATGCAGCGCCTCGGCGCGCGCGCCATCAGCCGCGACGAGTTTTTGGAAAGGCTAGCCGCAACCAGAGCGAGAGGCCTACGCCCCTTCGACCCCCCGTTGTAGCGCGCTCTCCGAGCGCGCCGGCGGGGAATACCAGGTCGGCTCGGAGAGCCGACGCTACAGCCCTGGTGGATGATTCCGCTTTGATGATCCCGCTTTTGTGTTGCGATGGGGCGGGGTAGTATTCGGGCAGCGATGGCTAGCAGCATCACCCTGACCCGGCGGATCGAGATGTGGCTGACGGCGCAGCTGTCGGCTCTGCTGGTGCGCCCCCTGCGCAGCTACGAGCAGCGCGTTCCCAACAGCGTCGAGAATCTCAAGCAGCAGCTGCGCAAAGGCGACGTGATCCTGGTCGAGGGCGACCAGCGCGTCAGTCAGGTGATCAAATATCTCACCCAGAGCTCCTGGTCGCACACCGCGATCTACGTCGGTGACGAGCTGCGCCGCTACAATCCGGCGCTGGCCCAGGAGCTCGCCGAGAAGCTCGGCGACGATTCCCGCTACCTCGTGCTCGAAGCCGACAACGCCGGGGTGCTGTGCTCGCCCATCAGCAAATATAAAAATCACAACATCCGCATCTGCCGGCCGCGCAATCTGCGCCGCGAAGACCTCGACAAGGTGTTCGTCTATCTCTTCCGCCAGCTCGGGCGGCGCTACAACTTCCGCCACATCATCGAGCTGGCTCGCTACTTTCTGCCGGTGACGGTGGTGCCGCGGCGCTTCCGCCGGACGATGTTGCACTACGGTGGCGAGCACAAGCACGAGGTCATCTGCTCCACCTTGCTGGCGCGCGCCTTCGGCAGCGTCGGCTATCCGGTCTTACCGCGGGTGACGATCGACGAAATCGCCGAACAACCGACGCGCTGGCAGCGCCTGCTCGGCCGCAACGGCGCCGCCATCCGAGCGCTCTACCGCGAAGAGGATCCCGCTTTGATCACCCCCCGCGACTTCGACCTCTCGCCGTACTTCGACATCGTCAAGATCAATTATCTGTGCGAGCCGAAGTTCGATTACCGCCGCATCGCCTGGGCCCACCTGCTCGAAAAGGAAGTGGCCGAGGACGCCGTGCCGGACCCGAACACCGCGGCCGCCGAGTAATGGGGCGCCACTGCCGCTGGCTCGCCGCCGCTCTGCTCGCGCTCGTCCTAGCCTCCTGCACCAGCCGCGTCCCTGAGCCTATCGCTCGCCAGGCGCCGCCCGACACCGGCCGCTTGCACGCGCTCTTGCTCAACGGCGGCGGCAGCCCCGCCGGCAATTACCAATCGCACGCCATCCACATCCAGCAGATGCTCGATCTGCTGCGCGCCACCGGCGTCGCGCCGCAGCACATCACCGTCTTCAACAGCGACGGCAGCGATCCGGGAGCGGATCAATCGGTGCGCGAGGAGAGTACGGTCGAGGAGCGCTGGCGCCTGCTCGGCACCCGTCTCGACCGCCGCTTGATCAGTCCGGTGCGCTATCTCGATACCGCCTATGCCGGAGTCGATTTGCGCCCGGCGACGCAAGCGGCGTTGCAGCAATGGTTCGAGCAACAGGGCCGCGAGCTCGAGGCCGGCGATACCCTGCTGCTGTACGTTACCGATCACGGCAATCTCAATCGTCAGGACGCTTCCGACAATACCATCACCTTGTGGGGCAAGGACGAGCATCTCTCGGTGCGCGAGCTGACCGAGATGCTGCAGCGTCTCGATGCCAAGGTTCGCGTCGTCGCTCTGATGTCGCAGTGCTTTTCGGGCTCCTTCGGCGGCATCATCGAGGCGCACAGCCGTGAGAGCCGGCCGACCGGCAACGTCTGCGGCTACTTCGCCTCGACCGCCGATCGCCCGGCGTACGGCTGCTATCCGGAGAATCGCGGCCGCAAAAACGTCGGCCACTCCTTCCGTTTCTTCCATGCTCTCGCCGAGACCGGCAGCTTCGCCGCCAGCCACGAGCGGGTGCTGGTCGAAGACGACACTCCCGATGTCCCGCTGCGGACCTCGGAGCTGTTTCTCGCCACCACCCTCAAGCGTGCCGCCGAGCGTGCCGGCAAGCCGCTCGAGGTTTTCGCCGATGAGCTGCTGCAGCAAGCGTGGCGGGACAAGTCGCGTTGGCAGGCGGAGATCCGCCTGCTCGACCGAATCGGCCAAGCCTACGGCTATTTCAGCCCGCGCTCTCTGGCGGAGCTCGCCGATCCGGACCATTCGTTGCCGCAGGTGGCGCTGCAGACGCGCAACCTCGCCGAGGCTTGGGGCGGTGCGCTCGGCGACGCCAATCAAGCCGAGCTGCGCAAGTTCCTCGAAGCGACTCCGGCATGGGCGGCGCGGCTTTCGGCGAAGGCGATCGACGCTCTCAGCGACGAGGAGCGGCGTCGCACGGCGGCCGCTCTCCTGCCGGAGCTGCAGAGCTTCACCCGGCGCCAGCCGCAGGTCGAAGAGCGACTGCAGCTACTGCAGAACAACAGCGTCGCCAGTGCCGCGACCTCGTATCGCATGTCGGTACGGCTCGGCATCTCCGAACGCATGCGCTATCTGCTGACCGCGATCGCCGGACAAGTGTATCTGCACCGGACCGAAGCGGGCAGCGATCCGTTGTTGCAGGCGGCGGCCGAGGATTACCAGGCTCTGGTGCGGTGTGAGGACCTGCGCCTGCCGCCTCAACCCGATATCGGCTTCGAGCTCGCCGAGCCCAAGGCGTTCCCGCGACTCGAGAGTGACATCGAAGCAGGCACGGCGGCGCTGCCCTCATGGATGGGGATCCGCTTTCAACGTGTTCGCGATGAGATGCAGAAGCGCTGGCAGCTCTCGCCGGGCGCGGCGATGGTGGTCGCTGTCTTTCCCGACTCGCCTGCCGCCAGGGCCGGCTTGGAAGTCGGCGATATCGTCGTCGGACCGCCGGGCCAGCACTTCCGCGATCCGGGTGAGGTGCGCTGGTGGACGATGCTCTCGCCGGTAGGCAAGTCGCGCCAGCTCGAGATCCTGCGCGATGGCGAGCCGCGCACCGTCGCCATCGAGCCGGCGGCCTTCCCGCTGCGCTGGCCCGAGTTGCCCGGACCGCCCAGGGTCGG
>DASPMH010000171.1:0-3460 GCA_035627175.1 Terriglobales bacterium
TATCGACGTAGCAGCAGCCATCGTCATCGCCGCAGGCAGAGAACAACAACGCGGCCAGCAGCGCCGCAACCGAGCTCAGACGTCTCATAGGAATTCCTCGCAGGCGGTCTTGGAACAATCCGCGCCGCGACGCAACAGCGAATCACAGTAGTCCGGTCCCAGGTCCCCGTTTGCACCGCACGCTCAGCCGCCGAGCTCGTCGGTGAAACGGTAGTAGGGATTCTCTCCTTCGGCTGCGAGTACACTGCGCAGCTTCTCCTTCATCGCCGCGGGCCGACCGAGGTCTGCCAGCCACAGGGCTGAGTAGAACTCGTGCAGCGTCGCGCGCGACTGGCGGACCGTCGCCCCGAATGCCTCGCCTGCGCCGATCAAGGGGGGTTCTTGCTGCAATGCGAAGACTTCTTGGAAGATGCGCAGGAACTCGTTCGGGCGCATCAACGCGGCGTATTCGAGTCGCGGCTCGTCGTCGGTGACAGCCGGTGCCCCAGCGACAAACTTTTCTAACCCTGCGCGATCGGTGACGTAGGTGGCCAGCAGTGCCGCAGGACTGGCGATGCCGACCTCGCCGAGGACGCGTTGAACTTCTGGGTCGGCAAGACGTCGGGCGATCGAGAAGACGTCGAGAAGCAGCGGATCACGCGACCCTACCAGCAGCGTTTCGTGCGCTTCGGTGGTCCACAAGCTCGCGTGCGGGAACACGTCGAGAAAGCTACGCACCAACGATCGCCCCGCGGCGACGTCTTGCGTCGTCAGTGGAAACCACTGCGCCATGATGCCGTTCGGCGCGAGCCGATCGCGGCAGAGCTCGTAGAAGTCGCGGGAATAGAGATTGACCACGCCCGCCGCCGTCGGCGGGGGCGGCTCGAGCGTGATGACGTCCCAGACGGTCGGGTCGCGGAGCAAGAGATGGCGCCCATCGGTGATACGGATGTCGACGCTCGGCGCGGTGGCGACACCGAGATTGCCTTCGAACAGGTGCACCGCATGCTTTACTGCCGGCAGCAGCTCGGCACAGACGCGCTGCTGCAATCCCGGCCAAGCGATGGTGGTGCCGCAGGTGATGCCGGTGCCGAGCCCGACCACCAAGACCGAGCGACTTTCTCCCTGATGTATGAGCAACGGCAACATCGTCTGTAGCCGCATGTAGCGTCGAGACATCATGTGATCGGCCGAGTTCGAAACGCCACTGATATACAGCCGGCGGAACGAAGAGCGGATCAACGGCTCGCGGATCACTGCCACGGTACCGCCTGCGCTCTCCTCGTAGTAATCGAGCGCACCGCCGCGCCGTTCGGCCACCAACAAGCGAGCGAGATGATCCGGCGGCACCAACACCGCGATCGCTGCCGTCGCCAGCGCCGCAGCGCCGACGGCGAGCCGCGCTCGCAACCGCGACTCGGGCCGTTCGAGGGTGATCCCACGAACGATCGCAATGCCGCCGACGCTGACGGCGCCGATCGCGAGTAGTCCTAATGTTCGCGAGAGACCGATCGCCGGCACCAGCAGAAAGCCGGTCAGCAACGTGCCGACAATTCCGCCGAGCGTGTTGAGCGCCGCCACCGCGCCGATATCCCGCCCGATGTGCTCCGCTCCGCAAGCCAGGCGAGCCACCGCCGGGAATGCAGCACCCAACAAGATCGTCGGCAGGAACAGCAGCGCCGCCGGCGCCAGTGCGATCTCGACAGCGGCCGATGCCGATTGGCCAAGGCTGACGAATACCGCATCGGCGAGGCTCGCTTGCAGCCGCGGCAGCCACGGTCCTAGCAAGGCAAAGCATGCCAGTGCCGAGCCGCCGGCGGCAACTTCGAGCAAGCCGAAGGCGCGCCAGGGATTGCGAACGCGATCGGCGAAGCGAGCCCAAAGCGCGCTGCCGATCACCAGCCCGGTCAGATACGTGCCCAGGACGAGAGCGAAGGCGAAGGCGCGGGTACTGATGAATTGCACCACCGCCTGCGACCACACCACCTCGAGACCAATGGCGAGGCCGCCGGCGACCGAATACAGCGCTAAGGCCAAGCGCGAGCCGGGCCTGGGCTCGGTCGCAGACCCCGCTTTGGCCTGTGTCGCAGCGCCAGCGGGGCTGTGGCGGACTCGCACACTGCGACCGAGCCGCGCCGCCCACAGCGCCAGGAGAAGATTGGCTGCGGCGGCAGCGATGCCCGCGCCGCGCACACCGAACCACGGGATCAATACGATCGGTGCCGCCAGCACTCCGAGCACGCCGCCGAAGGTATTCGCGGCGTAGAAGCTGCCGCTGGTTGCCCCAATCGAGCCCTGCCCCAGCCGCGCCGCGCGCAATAAGGCCGGCAGGGTCCCACCCATGAAGGTGGCTGGAATGCCGACCAGCAGAAACGGCAGCGCCCAAGCGGCGCGCCCGATGGCATCCTCGATCGCAACGTAGGGCCGCGGCAGAACCGACAGCAACAGCGTGGTGGCCAAGCCGGTGATGCCGATGCCGACTTCCAGCCATGCGTAGAAGGCCAGCGGTCGCGCGCTGACGTCGGCGCGGGCACCAAGGAAGGCGCTGCCCAGAGCGAGCCCGGCGAAGAACGCGCTGACGACGGCGGTGACTGCGTAGACATCGACGCCGACGATCAGCCCAACCTGCTTCACCCACAGCGCCTGATACACCAACGCGGCGGAGCCGGAGGCGACCAGCAGCAGGATCAGAACAAGCGAAGAGACACCGGTGTGGCTGGCGCGAGGTGCAGGAGGCGTGGTGCGTGGCATTGATTCCCCAGGTAGATGCGGCGCGCAACCTAGGGGTCAGCAATTCAAGCTGTCAAGCAATCCGCAATGCAGCAGCCCGAGGAGGGTTGCGTCGTTGTCGCCTTGGCCGTAAGCGAAGCACATGCCTGGTTCACGGTTGTCGGTTGGCCTGGTGCAGATGAGTTGCAGCGCGGACGTCGACGCCAACTTGCGCAAGGCGCTCGACGGTATCGCCGAGGCCGCCGGACGCGGCGCCGGCATCGTCTGCCTGCAAGAGCTGTTTCGCTCGCTCTACTTCTGTCAGGCCGAGGACGCGTCCCGCTTCGATCTCGCCGAGCCGATACCCGGGCCTACCAGCGAGGCCCTCGCCGGGGCGGCGCGCCAGCATGGCGTCGCCGTGGTCGGCTCGCTCTTCGAGAAACGCGCCGCGGGGCTGTACCACAACACCGCTGTCATCTTCGAGCGCGACGGCAGCACTCGCGGGCGGTACCGCAAGATGCATATCCCCGACGACCCGCTGTACTACGAGAAGTACTACTTCACCCCGGGCGATCTCGGCTTCCGCAGCTTCGATGCCGCCGACGCGCGCGTCGGCGCGCTGGTGTGCTGGGACCAATGGTTCCCCGAGGCGGCGCGGCTGACGGCGATGAGCGGGGCGCAGGTGTTGTTCTACCCGACCGCGATCGGCTGGCACCACAGCGAGAAGGCCGAGTACGGCGAGGCCCAACATCAGGCCTGGGAGCTGATGCAG
>DASPMH010000172.1:0-2136 GCA_035627175.1 Terriglobales bacterium
GTCAAGGTCTGTAAATCGCCCGCCGAGGCCAAGGCCTTCGCAGAGAAGATCCTCGGCCAGCCGTTGGTGACGCATCAGACCGGCCCCGAAGGTCGCATCGTCCGGCGCGTGCTGGTCGAAGAAGGTTGCAACATCGCCCGCGAGCTGTACCTCGGCGTGGTGCTCGATCGCGCCAGCGGTTGGGTGACGATCATGGCGAGCTGCGAGGGCGGCGTCGAAATCGAAGAGGTGGCGGCGCGATCGCCGGAGAAGATCCTCAAGGAGCCGATCGACCCGGCCGTCGGACTGCAGGCATTCCAGGCACGCAAGCTCGGCTTCGCTCTCGAGCTTCCCAAGGCAGCGATCAATCAGTTCGTGCCATTCCTCACCAGCCTCTACCGTGCTTTCATCGAGAGCGACGCATCGCTGCTCGAGATCAACCCGCTGGTGGTCACCGGCGAGGACAAGCTGATCGCGCTCGACGCCAAGATGAGCTTCGACGACAACGCCTTGTTCCGCCATCCCGAGATTCGCGAGCTGCGCGACGAGAGTGAAGAGGATGCCAAGGAGATCGAGGCCTCCAAGCACGATCTCAGCTACATCTCGCTCGACGGCAACATCGGCTGCATGGTCAACGGCGCCGGGTTGGCCATGGCGACCATGGACATCATCAAGCACTACGGCGGCGAGCCGGCGAATTTCCTAGACGTCGGCGGCGGCGCTTCGGCGGAGAAGGTAACCGCGGCCTTCAAGATCATTCTCGCCGATCCCAAGGTGAAGGCGGTTTTGATCAACATCTTCGGCGGCATTATGCGCTGCGACGTGCTCGCCAGCGGCGTCGTCGAAGCGGCTCGCGAGGTCGAGCTCAAGGTGCCGCTGGTGGTACGCCTCGAGGGCACCAACGTCGATATCGGCAAGCAGATTCTGGCTGAGTCGGGTCTCGACATCATCGCCGCCACCAATATGGCCGACGCGGCCGAGAAGGTCGTGTCGGCCGCATGAGACTGCGAAGTCTGGCCGCAGCCTTGTGGCTGCTGGCGGTGGCGAACAGCTGCGGCTCGGGGTCCGAGCCGGACTTTCGGCCCCAGGTGCTCTATCGCCTCACCTCCGATCAGCAAGTGACGCTGCGCTTTGTTTCGATCAGCAGCGGGCGCTCGGTACACACGCTACCTGCCGACAAGCGCGACATCACCATCGACGCCGAGACCTTCACCTTCTTGCTCGCCAATGCCCCGCCGCCGTTCGTCGGTGTCTTCGAATGGATTTCGGGATCGGGCGAGGTCGAGATCGAGGCGATCGAGATCCAAGGCACCGAGACTCAGCAGCGCCGGCTGAGCGCCGACGAGCCGCTCGCTGTGGTCGAGTTGCGCCGCAATGCCGGCAATCCGGCGACCGAGCCGTCGGGCCAGCAGATTCGCTTCGAGCTGTGCTCGCCGCTGACCAGCGACAGCGACTGCACCGACGCGATCGCTGGACGTCCCTTTAGTGCAACCATCGGAGATGCCGAAATCTCGCACCTCATTACCGCCGAGCTGCGCACCCCGGCGGTGATCTTTCTCGAACGGGCCCAGGACAACGTCAGCGGCATCTTCCGCGGTATCGGAGATCAACTGCTGCGCGCCGAGATGTTCATCGACGGCGATTCGACCGAGGTCGAGGTCGGCCGCGACGATCTGGTCCTCAGCGAAGACCTCTAGGCGCCCCTTTTCCCAAAGGGGGCGTACACCTACGGCGCGGAGTCGATGCGGCGGGCGAGCTCGCCGACGGTGAGACCGCTCTGCACATTCCAAGCGCTCGACTCATTCTCGTTCCACAGCCGCTCGATCAGACTCAGCCCCTCGACCTGCTCACCGAGAACGGTGCTGGTGCCCTCGCAGCGCAGCTGGGTGATCACATCGGCGACCGGCGTCGACTCGAGCGCCACCGCCGGAACGATCTCCGAGGTCTCGGTCACCTCGCGCAGAAAGCCGCAGCGCACCAGCCGATTGATAGTGTGATTGACCAGGTGACTGCTGGCGCGCAGCTGCTCGGATAGCTGCTCACGCTCGAGACACGGGGCGCGCGACTGAAACCGCCCGGCAACCTCTGCCAGCACCGCCAGCGCCAACACCTCGTGCGCTCGCTGGCTCGCGCTCTGCGCCAGACGCTCCTGGCGGA
>DASPMH010000173.1:0-4451 GCA_035627175.1 Terriglobales bacterium
GACGGCGGCAAGTATCAAGTGGTCGGCGATCTGACCATTCGCGACGTCACCAAGGAAGTGGTGCTCGAGGTCGAGGGCTCGCCGACTCCGATCACCGACCCCTCCGGCAATGCCCGTCTCGGGGGCGTCGCTCGTACCCGCATCAATCGGCAGGACTTCGGCGTCTCGTTCAACAAGGCGCTCGAGACCGGCGGTCTGGTGGTCGGCAACGAAGTCGACATTACCATCGACGTCGAGCTGACCAAGCGCAAGTAATTTCGCTGTAACCCTTCGGCCCCTCCGCGCGTGGTACGCGGTAGGAGGTGCCCAATGAGCACAATCGATCGCACGGATGTCGTTGTCATCGGAGGCGGGCTGGGCGGCCTGACCGCGGCCGCCTACCTCGCCCGCAGCGGTGCTTCCGTCACCGTCTGCGAGAAGGCGCGCGGCCTCGGCGGGCGCGCCGCCACCCACCAGGAGCACGGCTTCCTGTGGAACCTCGGGCCACACGCGCTCTACGCCGGCTCGGAAGGCATCCGCGCCCTGCGCGAGCTCGAGGTGCCGTTCCGTGGCCACAAGCCGAGCGCGACCGGCGCCTACGGCGTGTACCGCGGCCGCAAGCATGCCCTACCCGGCGGACCGGTGTCGCTGCTGATCACAGGACTGCTCGGCGTCAAGGGCAAGCTCGAGATTGCTCGGCTGCTCGGCTCGCTTCCCAAGCTCGAGGTAGCGAAAGCCACCGGCCAGAGCGTCGCCGAGTGGCTCCTGGCGAACGTGCGCGACGAAGTCGCCCGCGCCCTGGTGCAGGCGCTGTTTCGTGTCTCCACCTATGCCAATGCCCCGAAGCTACAGGATGCCGGCACCGCGCTGCATCAGCTGCAGTTGGCGCTCAGCGATGGCGTGCTGTACCTCGACGGCGGCTGGCAGACGCTGGTCGATGGTCTGCGCGAGCGCGCCGTCAGCGCGGGGGCAAGCCTCGTCACCGGTGCCCGCGTCGCCGAGCTCGAGCATCGGCATGGCATCGTCGAGGCGGTGCGTCTCGCCGATGGGCGCCGCATCGTCACCGATGCGGTGGTCATCGCCGGCAGTCCCGGCGACGCCGCAGCCCTGCTACCGCAGAGCGAACGAGCGCAAGCGTGGGCCAAGCAGCTGATCCCCGTCAAGGCTGCCTGTCTCGATCTCGCCCTGCGCCGCCTGCCGCAACCGCGGGCGACCTTCGCGCTCGGCATCGATCAGCCGCTGTACCTCTCGGTGCACTCGGCCGTCGCAGGGCTCGCCCCCGAAGGCAACGCGACCGTGCACGTCGCCAAGTACCTGCCTTGCGGTGCTGACAGCGAGGCCAAGTCCGATCGTGCCGAGCTCGAGGCGCTGATGGACACCGTCCAGCCGGGATGGCGCGGCGAGCTGGTCGCCGATCGTTTCTTGCCTAGCATGGTGGTGACCCACGCATTGGTGACGGCCGACATGAACGGCTATCGCGGCCGTCCTGCAGCGGAGCTGGACGATCTCAGCGGAGTCTACCTCGCCGGCGACTGGGTCGGGTCGCAGGGCATGCTCGCCGATGCCACCATCGCCAGCGGTCGAGCCGTGGCGCAGCAGATCGCGCTGCGGCGGCGGCAGGTGGCGGCAGCGGCATGAACACAATCTCCCCGAAGGGAGCGCTCGCCGTGTCGCCGGCCAGCGCGGAGCTGTCGCAGGCTTTCGACGCCGAGCAGCGCTTTCTCTGGGGACTCGGCTATCGCATGACCGGCAGCGCCGCCGATGCCGACGATATCGTCCAGGAGACCTTCGTGCGGGCGCTCGAGCGGCCGCCGCGCGACATCACCGCCGCGTGGCGTCCCTGGCTGACCCGGGTTGCGCTCAATCTCAGCCGCGACCTGCTGCGCCGGCGGCGACGGCGGAGCTACGTCGGGCCGTGGCTGCCGTCACCGATCGAGACCGGCGATGAGGCTTCGCCGGCGGTCGAGCCGACTACTGCGGACGGGCAAACCACCGAAGGGCGTTACGATCTGCTCGAGAGCATCTCGATGGCTTTCCTGCTTGCGCTCGAAGCTCTGAGTCCACAGCAGCGCGCCGTGCTGCTGCTTCGCGATGTGTTCGATTACAGCGTCCGCGAAGTCGCCGAGGTGCTCGACCTCTCCGAGGCCAACGTCAAGACGACCCATCATCGCGCTCGCCAGGCAATGGCGGCCTACGACCGGCAGCGCTGCCGGCCGACTCGGGCTCGCCAGCAGCAGGTGCGCGAGGCTCTGCAGCAACTCTTCGCCAGCGTCACCAGCGGCGATGCCGCGGCGATCGAGGCGGCGCTTTCCCCGGAGGTCGTCGCGCTGAGCGATGGCGCCGGTGAATTCTACGCGGCGCGTGTGCCGGTCGTCGGCCCGGTGCAGGTCGCCAAATTCTACCGCAACATCTATCAGCGGCGCGGCGAGGCGAGCCGCTTCCGGATCTGCATGATCAACGGCTTGCCCGGCATCGTCGGCGAATTTTCCGACCAGCGCCACCTCGAGCCGCCGCGGGTGGTCAACGCCTTCGAGCTCGATGAGCAGGGCCGAGTGCTGCGGCTCTACTCGGTGCTGGCGACCGCTAAATTGACGGCAATTCGCTTCGTTTGAGGTCGTTTCAGCCGGCGCCGGCTACCTTGCAAACAAACGTTCGGTGGCATAACTCGGCGCGATGCATGCCGCCGAGATCGAGCCGATGTTCTCCGATACGGTTTCGGAGTTTCCGTACAAGCATTCGACTGGCGAGACGATCGGTCGCTTCCTCGCCGGCTTGAAGGAACAGAAGCGCATTTGGGGTCAACGCGCCGGCGGGCAGGTAGTCGTCCCGCCGCTCGGGTACTCCGAGGTCGATGGCTCGGCCGGGGCTGAATGGGTCGAGGTCGGACCCGCGGGCACGGTGACCGCCGTCGCCCGCGTCTTCGAGCCGATCGAACGCCTGCATCCCTGCGACGTCCCTTTCTCCTTCATTCTGGTCAAGCTCGATGGCGCCGACACCGCACTGACCCACATCGTCCGCGACGATCTCGACCGCCTGCAGATCGGCTCGCGGGTCGAGCCGGTCTGGGCCGACGACGACAAACGGATCGGCTCGATTCGCGACATCGTCGCCTTTCGGGTGATCGGATGAGCGCGCAAGATCTTCGCGACTCCACCATCGCCGAGCCGCCGCTCGAGCCGGTCAAGTACGTCGATTCGGCGATCTATCTGCCTTATCACTACGTCGCCGGCGATCGCCGCGCCGCCTATCTGCGGGCGCTGAAAGACAAGCGCATCCTCGGCTCGCGCTGCTCGATCACCGGCAAGGTATTCGTGCCGCCGTTGATCAATTCTCCGGAGAGCTTCGCTCCCGCCGACGAGTACGTCGACGTGCCCGACCGCGGCATCATCACCACCTACTGTGTCGTCAACATTCCTGTCATCGGGCGCAACCTCGACCTGCCCTATGTCGCCGCGTCGGTTGCGCTCGACGGCGCGGCGATCTCTGTCTTCGCTCTGATTCAGGAATGTAAGCCGGAAGACGTCCGCATGGGTATGCGCGTCGAAGCGGTGTGGAAGCCCGACGGCGAACGCCAGGGCAGCCACGAGGACATCGTCTACTTCCGCCCCACCGGCGAGCCCGATGCGCCGCGTGAGTCGTTCATCGATCGCCTGTGAGCCGCGCATGAACCAGCTTCGCAACGTCGCCGTCGTCGGCTTCGCCCAAGCTCCTATCGTTGCTCGCGACGAGCACAACACCGCCCAAGAGATGTTGTACCCGCAGATCCGCCGCGCTCTGGCGCAGTGCGGTGTCGAGCGCGACGATATCGACTATCAGGTGTCGGGCTCCTCCGATTACATCGACGGCCGTCCCTTCGGTTTCGTCGCCGCGCTCGACGTGATGGGATCGTGGCCGCCGCGGCAAGACCTGCACCTCGAGATGGATGCAATCTTCGCCGCCTACTATGCCTGGCTTCGCATCCAGGCGGGCGACTGCGACACCGCGATTGTCTGCGGCTACGGTAAGACCTCCGAGGGCGAGCCGGTACGCCTCGGCAACCTTCAGCTCGATCCCTACTACCAAGGCGCCATCGGGCTCGATCTGATCTCCAGCGCCGCGCTGCAAGCGAGTGCCTATATCGCCCGCCAGCAAGCCACCGATCTCGAGCTTGCCGAGGTCGTCGCGCGCAGCCGGGCCGCCGGCGCGCGCAATGCCGATACTCAGCTGCAACAGGCCGTCGCCGCCGAGCAGCTGAGACAGACGCCGTGGGCGGTCGCGCCGTTGCGCCAGGGCTACCTCTCCCCCTACGGCGAGAGTGCCGTGTGCCTGGTGCTCGCTGCCGAGGGTAAGGCCGAGCAAATGTGCAACCGTCCGGTCTGGATTCATGGCGTCGATCAGCGCGTCGAAATGCAGTCGCTCGGCTCGCGCGACATCAGCCGCAGCGCCAGCACGCGTCTGGCAGCGCAACATGCGCTGCATATGGCCGGGCTCGA
>DASPMH010000174.1:0-3934 GCA_035627175.1 Terriglobales bacterium
CTGCGGGGCGGCGGCGGCGGTGGACTGCGCCCTGCGGCGCACTTTTCCTTTGCCTCGGCCTGACCGCGACGCCGGGCTTCGCCGCCACCTTCTTCGTGCGTGCCGGCGGCTCGGATAGTGCCGATGGCACCACCCCGGCGACGGCCTTTCGCACCATCGGCAAGGCGGCGGCGTCACTGCTGAATGCCGGTGATGTCGTCGTCGTCGGCCCCGGAACCTACGGCGAAGCGAACATTGGACCACGGCGCAGCGGGGCTGAGGGGCGTCCGATCGTATTCCGTGCCGATCGTTCCGGCGCGGAAACCGGCGATCCTCCCGGAGCGGTGATGGTTCGGCCGCCGCCAAGCCAATCGACCGGCTTTCTCGTTCTCGGCCACCGCCATATCGTCATCGAAGGTTTCACCGTTCGCGGCGGTGCCGATGCCGGCATCCAAATTCGATCGAGCGCGCCCGGCACCGCGCACGCCGGTGACGTCGTCGTGCGCGACTGCGATGTCCAAGAGTCTGCCAAGCGCGGCATCGATGTCGTGGCGCTCGGGCCGGTGCAGGTGATCGACAACACGGTGCTGATCAACGGCTCCGGCGGCATCGCCGTAGTCGGTGTCGAAGGCCGCGGCGGCCCCTTCACCATCAGCGGCAACGGCGCCGAAGGGAACGCCGGCGCCGGGATCTTCGTCGACCGAGCCGCCGGGGGCGTGATCGCCGGCAATCGGGTGCTCGACAACGATTTCATCGGCATTCAGGTGCGGCGCAGCGTTGCCGTCAGCGTCGATCAGAATATCGCCAGCACCAACGGCGGCAGCGGCATTCGCATCGATGTCGACCCGCAACAGACCGGCGTCGCCGAGGACTTCCAGGTCAGCAACAATCTCCTCGAAGATAATGCCGATGCAGGCCTCGCGATCCTCGGCGGCGGGACGGTTCGAGTCGAGACCAACACCATCCGACGGAGCGGAGGCACCGGCTTGTCGATCGACAGCAGCGGCATCCCTGTCGCCGCCACGGTGCGTGACAATACCGTCCTCGGCAACGGTGCCGACGGCATCGCCGCCACCGGCATCGAAGGCGGCAACTTCAGCTCCAACGTGACCAGCGGGAATCGCGGCACTGGGCTGCGCGTCCGCCGCGGCAGCGCGTTGATCGTCAGCGGCAACACGGCCGAGAACAACGATCAGACCGGCATCGATATCGGCTCCGGTGACGGACCAAACCCAGTCCGGGTGGTCTCCGTTCGCGCCAATTCGGTTCGCGAAAATGGCGGTACCGGCATCAATGTCGCCGGCCGCGAGCAGATCCAGGTCGCGGACAACGTGCTGCAGCGCAACCTCGGCGCCGGCATCGCCATCGGCGGCGATGCCGGTAGCGTCGTCATCACCGACTTCAACCGCGTCGATGCGGCACGAGCCGAGGGTATCCTGGTGTCACAGGCGGCGACCATTCTCCTGCGCAGCAACGACGTCAGCGGCAGTCTCGAGGCCGGTGTCCGCCTATCCGCTATCGGTGCCGCGACCGTGATCGACAATCAGGTTCGCAACGGCTCCGACGGTGGCATTCTGATCGGGGCCAGCGGTGCGGTCGAGCTGCGCACCAATGAGGTTCGCAACAACGCCGGCGTCGGTATGCTGGTGCAAGGACTCGGCACCGCGATGAGCGCCGCGGTCTCGAGTAACCGCGTCGAGGGCGGCGACAGTCATGCGATCGTCGTCAGCGCCGCGAACGGCGGAACCGTCAGCCAGAATCAGATCACCTCGAGCGGCGGCAGCGGTGTGCTGCTCGAGCAATCGACGGGCATGGTGTTGGTCGGCAATAACATCGCCGATGTCGCCATCAATGGCGTCGACCTCCGCGCCACCTCGGGTGCGGTTGTGGTCAACAACACCATCGACCGCAGCAGCGGCAACGGGATCCTGGCGCAACTCGACGGAGGGATTCGCCTGACCGGCAACACCGTGCGGCGGTCGGTGGCGTCCGGCATCGAGATCGTTCCGATAACCGCCGGCGCGTCGGTCGCCAGCGTCGTCCCCGCGGTGGCGAGCAACATCCTCAGCCAGAACGGCACCGGAATCTTCGTCGACGCTGCGACCGCCGGTTCGCTTGCCGACAACACCGTGACCGACAGCAGCAGCGACGGCATCCTGGTACACGCCAGCCGCGAGCTGAGTATCACCGGCAATCGCATCGAGCGCAGCGGGCGCAACGGCATCGCCGTCGGCAACGCCCTCGAGCCGGCAGGCAGCGGAATCTTGGTGCGCGACAA
Organism: Terriglobales bacterium; assembly: GCA_035627175.1. Taxonomy (GTDB): domain Bacteria; phylum Desulfobacterota; class Binatia; order HRBIN30; family HRBIN30; genus DASPMH01. Next base: position 2,258 of record DASPMH010000174.1, read on the forward strand.
CCTCGTCGTCGCCAGCGGTATCAATCCGGTCAGCCAAGGCGGGGCGGGTCTCGTCTCGTTCGTTCGCGGCGATCAGATCGTCCGCGACAACGAGGTGATCGGCAGCAGCTCTTCGGGCATATCTGCGGCAACTCGCAGTGGCGGTCGCCTGCTGGCGCTCGACAATGTCTCCGGTGACAACGGCGCCGTCGGCATGTTTTTGCTGGGTCCGGTTGCCGGTAGAGCGCAGAGCAACGTCCTGTTCAGCAATGCCGATTCGGGATTGCAGCTGCGCGACAGCGTCGAGTTCGCGCTGCTCAACAACCTGATCTATCGCAACACCTTCGACGGTATCGCCATCGGCGGGCCGGGCGCCGGCTCGCCGGATACCACCGTTGCCAGCAATACGATCGTCGCCAACGACGCCCGCGGCATCAACATCGCCAGCGACTCGCCCCGCGCCGTGCTGCTCAACAACATCATTCAGGACAACCCGTCCGCGGTCGCCATCGCCGACAATTCGATCGAGGGTTTGGTGTCCGGGTTCAATCTGCGCCCCGCCGCCGCCGGCGAGATGCGCGCCCGTCCCTACGATATTCTGATGCCCGCTTCGTTCGTCGATCCCGATGGTGCTGACGGTGTGCTCGGGGGCAGCGGCTTTGCCGATGACGACTTTCGGCTACAGCAGGTGCGCGGCGGCCAGGCGAGCGACAGCGCCGGGGTGGACGCGGGTTCGGCTGCGGTCGAGGCGATCGGCCTCGCCGGCAGCACCGCCAGCGGCGACCTGCCCGATGTCGGCCGGCTCGACGTCGGCTTCCATTACGGCACGGAGGGTGCGCTTGCGCTGGTGACGCCCGAGCCGTTCATGCCGCTCTACGTCCGCGTCTCCGGCACTGCCGGCAACGACGGCCTGACGCCGGGCCGCGCCCTCGATTCGATCCGGGCGGCAGGAATGGCCGCCGCTGCGGGGATGGCGGTTGTCGTCGGTCCCGGTATTTACGAAAACGACCCGCTGCTGCCGATAAGCGTACGCGCCAGCGCCGGTCGGGTGACGTTTTTCGCCGATTCCTCCGGCAAGCTCACCGGCGACGACGCCGGTGACGTGATCGTCGACGCGGCCGGCGGGGAGAACGGATTTTTGATCAGCGGCGCCGATGACATCACTGTGCAAGGATTTCACGTGACCAATGCTTTCGATGCAGGCATTCAAGTACGCAACGACGCCGATCGCGCTCGCATCTTCGACAACATCGTATTTTCCAATGAACGCCGCGGCGTCGAAGTCCGCGATTCCGACGAACCGGAGATCCTCAACAACTTGATCTACGCCAATGGCACCGGTGGCTTGCACGTCGAGCAGAGCCGCGGTGCGTACATCGCCAACAACACCATCTTCGGCAACGGCGCGGTCGGCTTACTCGTCGGCGCAACGCCTGCGACCGTAGGGTCTCTGATCGGCAATCCGCGCGCCGGCAGCGCCGTGATCAGCATCGCCTTGAGCGACGGGGCAACGGTTGCGGCCGGCGAAGAAGTCGAAATCGGTGCGGCTGCGACGCGCTACACCATCACCAGCGTGACTCTGGGTACGACGACGGCAAACCTGGCCATTTCCCCGGCTCTGACCAGTGATCACATGATGCTCGATACAGTCGTGGTGATGAGCCGCGGTGCGGCTCCCGATTCGACGGTGATTCGCAA
>DASPMH010000175.1:0-6109 GCA_035627175.1 Terriglobales bacterium
CGACATGAACAAGTGCCTCGTCAATCTCGGCGGCCGAGGCGACCAGCCGGTGCCCGAGATCGGCATGTAACATGCCGCGCCGGCGCTCCCATTGGACCTCACGCGGTAGCCATCCTTCCATGGCGCGGCGCAGCAGCCAGCGGTCGCCGGCGGCGCTGGCGTACTGCTCTTCGGGAATGGCGAAGCAGAGCTCGATCAGCCGCTGATCCATCGCCGGGTGGCGCAGGTCGAGATCGAGCTCAGCGCCCCAGAGCTGCCACATCGCGCCGCTGTTGTTCGCGCCGGGCATCAGCAGATGACACCGTTCGGCGCGAGGATCGAAGACCGCGGCGGCGCGACGGGCCGCCGCGTCGCGCAAGCGGCGACGCAGGTCGAGCCGCTCGACGAAGCGCGGTTCGATCGGAAAACCCCCGAACGATGCGGCGGCAGAGAAGCGCCGCTGCAACGGTTTGATCACAGTGCGAATGACGGCGCGCGCCAACGACACCTCGTGCGCCCGGCCGGCGTCGAGGAGGGTGCGCCAGGCGGCGCGGTAGCGGCCGGCGAGGAGCGGCGTCCACACTCCCCCGCTACCGCCTTGCCAGGAAGACACGGCATTGCCCTGCGTTCCCGTCAGCAACACGCCGATCCCCCGCTGTCGCGCTGCCTCCAGGAGCGAAACCATCCAGTAGGCGGTGGGCGAAGACCACAGCGGCTCGTGCGGATTGATCGCTCGGCCACGAAGCAGGCCGCCCAGCGGCGTTACTCCGCGAGCGAAAACAGCCAGGTGCTCGCCGATTGCGGCCTGCTCTGCGACTCGGTGGGCATGCTGCCACTCGTTGGCAAAGCGAAAGGCGCCGGCCATCAGATCGCACGCTACGCCGTCGCCGGGCACCATCGTCAGCGCGACCAGCGAACGGCCCTCCGCAGCCAGAGCACTCGCTGCCAGCGCCGCCATCGACGCGCTGTCGAGACCGCCGCTCAGCGAGATCGCGATCGGCGCGCTGGTGCGCAGTCGCTCGCGGACGGCAAGCTGATACGCCGCCAGGAAAGCTTCGACGTAGTCGGCGTCGCTACCGAGACGCAGCTCGGCAATCGCTTCCGGGCGCCAGTATCGCTCGACCGCCGTGCCGTTGTCGTCGTGAACGAGGAGATGCCCGGGCGGCAAGCGGCACACCTGCCGCCACATCGTCGGCCCGCCATCGTCCACTAGCGGTGCGAGGTGAATCGCCAGGCCGAGCTCGTCGAGCTCGCGGGGAATGCCCGGCATGGCAAAAAGACCGCGCAAGGTCGTCGCGAAAGCGAAGCAAGACAGCGAGGCGTGATAGTAGAGGCCCGTCTGACCGAAGGCATCGCGCGCCAGCAGCAGCCGCCGCCGCTTGCGCTCCCACGCCGCCAGGGCCCAATCGCCGGCGAGATGACGGACGCAATCACGGCCCCAGCGCCGATAGGCGAGGAACACCAAGCGGCCGTCCGCTGTGCGCGAGCGCTCGGCGAATGGAATGGCAAGCGCGTCACACAGCGATTCGCGTCCGTCGAGCCGCGCCGCGGCGGTGAATGCCACCTCGTCGTCGACCAGCGGCATGACCTCGTGTACGGCCTCCGGCGTGTCGTGGCGCTGCAGTTGGCCGACGCCGCCGACATCGTCGCTCCATACGTCGCCTGCGGCAGGTCCCAGGCTGGTCATCGCGGCGCGCGCCGCTGCCAACGCCACCGCCGGGACAGCGGCACGCTGGTCGCGGCGCAGGATACCAAAGACGCCGCTCATGAAATGCCTGCCGTTGCGAAGTTGGGCAGGCACAGCTCGCCCGCTTGGAGCGAGGACGTAAACTTTCCCAGGCGCCGCTTCCGCGGCCGCGGATATCGGTCGTACGCGATTGGCACAGCCGCTGCACTATCACCGACTGCAAAGGAGAATCGAAATGATGAACAACCCAATCAATGACGAAAAAGGCGCGATCGGTTACGTTCTGATGTGGCTGTTGGGGATCCCGATACCGGTGCTGCTGATCCTCTTCCTGATCTTCCGCTAGGTGCTCACCACCTGAGCGGATTACGCGGTCGAGGCGCAGGGAGACGGCGCTCCCTGGCCTCGCGGGCCCGCTCGTCACGAGCCGCGTTGCGCCACGCCGAGGGCGTAAGACATGCCGTCCTCTACACCACCGCGGTAGAAATGACAGGCACGCTGTAGCTGCCGCCGGGCTTGTCCACCGCAGTTTGGCGACGGTGGCAGACGGCGGCATGGTGGGCCGAGCCGCCGCGCTCTACCGAGCGCAGCTACTCCCTTCTTCGTTCTTGACAGCCTTCTTGGTGGCACCCTATACCGCGGTGCTCTGGTGGCGGGGGACACGAAGCCGCCGCGGCGGGAAGAATGCCCGATGAGGGAGAATCACAGTGCATAGCGTCCGGCGCCTGCTGCAAGGCGGCGTCTCTTTCGACGTGGTGCTGATTCTCCTCCTCGTTTACGCAGTTGCCGGCGGTTTTCCCGCTTTCGTCGAATGGGTCCCCTCGTTATTCGGCGTGGTGGCGGTCTACCTCGCGGTTTACCTGGTCATCCAGCCTAGCGTGGTGCTGCCGCTGCTGCTGACGCCGGGCATAGCTTTCCTAGCCTGTGTTCGGTCGCCCCGGCTGGTGCCGGTGTCGCGCGTCATTCTGTCGATTGTCTTGGCTTTCGCGCTCAGCGCAATGGTGATGGTCTCCCACACCGGTTTCGTTGTCGGTGCGATCGTGCTCGGGCTGATATTCTTCGGCAGGGCACCGAAACAGGTTCTTTCGAGCTCGCGGCGCGCCCGCTTCGTCATCGCATTTCCGCTGTTGGCGCTGCCGATCTTCATCTTCGCCGAGAGCGATACGGAAGGCTCTTTGCTGACGGTGGAAGACAACGCGGGTGTTCCGCCACAATTCTTCAGCGTCGCGGTCGATTCGAAAGGCAACGTCTACAGCTCACTAAAGCACGCGGGGCGCGTCATCGGGATCGCCGCCGACGCTGGCCAGGATCAAGCACACCGGACCAATACCGACGCCGCAGTAAAGCCCACCAGCATCCGAGATACAGCGGAGGCGGTCGACCTCACCAACCAGATCACGGCCCCGGAGCGGTTCGCGATCACAGCCGACAATACCGTGTATGTCGCCAACCGCGGCCCCGGCTTCGGTGTCTTCTCCTTCTCCCGTGATTCTGCCTCGCCCCCCAAGCAGGTTCTTTCTACCGGCGCGATCGACTTGATCGCCGACGACCGCAACCACCGCATCCTGGCCCTCGGCGAATTGAACGGCGAACTGGCGATCTATGACACCGAGCAGCACACCGAGACCTACCTACGGCTGCCGGATGGCGACACTACCGTGTTTTCGATTTCGAACGGCCCGGAGAGCGGCGAGTACTTCCTGTCGATGGGGTTTCACGGGATGTATCTGCTGCGCTTGCGTATCGATTACGAGACCTATGCATACGACATCGATAGGCTGCCGGTAGGATTCTTTTCTTTCGGGCTATTCTACCACCAGCCCTCCGGCTTGCTGTATGTCAGCCGACCGCTGCTGGGCCTGGTCGACGTCATCGACGTACGCCGATTCGAAAGAATCCAACGACTGCGCACACCGATGCTGGTGCGGGAGATCGCCGTCAGCGGCGACGGCAAGCTTTTGTTCGCGGCAAATTATTTCACCGGCACATTGTGGGTGGTGCGCACCGATTCGGGCGAACGTTGCGCCGCCTACGCCACCGCCGAACATCCGCGGATGATCGAATACTCATCCTTCCACAATGCGGTATTCGTCGCGCTCGAAGATCGACTGATGGGCCTTAGCCTCGATACCCTGCCGCCGAGTTGTCTGAGCGGGTCGGAGGAGACCAGCCCGGCGGCCTGGGCAGGAGCGAGCGGCCACGAACCGCTCGCCAAGCAGTGAGGCTTGGCGTACAGCCAGCTGCGGATCCTCCGGGTGGATGGCCAAGGAAACAATGCGACTCACTGCCGTCGTTCCCACATATAACGAGGTCGACAACCTGACGCCGCTGGTCGCAGAGTTGCTCGGTCTCGATTTGCCCGACATCGACTTGCGGGTTTTGGTCGTCGATGACGCGTCGCCCGACGGCACCGGCAGGCTGGCCGATCAGCTCGCCGAGCGGGCCGAGGGGCGAGTCGACGTCCTCCATCGTCCGGCGAAGGGCGGGCTGAGCAGCGCCTACACCGAGGGTTTTGCGCGGGCTCTCGCCGGCGGTGCCGATCTCATTGCCCAGCTCGATGCCGATCTGTCGCATCAGCCCTCAGTATTACCGAATTACCGACCATGTGCCAGGCGGTGCGGGGAGCGGATCTGGTGATCGGCTCCCGCTATCGTCCAGGCGGAGGAGTCGACGCCACCTGGGCCAAGCACCGCCGCGCTCTCAGCTGGCTCGCCAATCGGATGGTGACCCCGTTGATCCTCGGGCTGCCATCGACCGATCCCACCAGTGGCTACCGGCTATGGCGGCGCGATGCCTTGGCACGAATCGCACCGGCGCTGCGAGTGCGCTCGTCGGGCTACGGTTTTCAGGTCGAGATGGCCTACCTGGCGCATCGCCTCGGTTGCCGCCTGAGCGAAGTGCCAATCTATTTCCGCGACCGGTCGCACGGCGAATCGAAGATGGAGTGGGACGTCAAGATCGCGGCAGTTCGGGAGATCTTCGCGATTCGCTGGCAGCACCGAGCCATCGCTGTCGATGCGGCGAACAAGGTAGGCCATCGTCTCGGGCAAAGGAGTTGTTGATGCGGGTCGTATTTCTAGGCACGGGTGCGGAGCAGCTGCCGGTCGAGCTGTTGTCCGCCATTCTCAAGCAGCACGGGCACCACGTCGGCCTGGTGTTCGACGGCGCGCTGTTCAACGACAGCTACCATCTCGAGATGCCTTGGCTGGCGAATCTGTTTCGCAGCGAAGAGAGCCTGATCGAGGATGCTGTGGCGATGCGGCCCGACGTCATCGCGATGTCGGTACTGACCAATACCTATCGCTGGGGCTTGAAGATGGCCGCCGCGATCAAAGCACGCACCGGGGCAAAAGTGCTGTTCGGCGGAGTGCATCCGTCCGCCGTGCCCGATGCCGTCATCGCCGAGCCGACCATCGACGCGATCTGCATTGGCGAAGGAGACTTCACTCTGCCGGCGTACCTGCGCGCTCTCGAGACCGATACTCTCGATACGCCGATCGACAATCTCTGGCACAAGCGTGCCGACGGAACGATTCTCAAAGGACGCCAAAGCGGCTTCTTGCAGGACCTCGACTCCCTGCCTTTTCCCGACAAGGACCTCTACGCCGACGAGATCCGCATCCAGGACTGCTATCTGACCATCACCGGTCGCGGCTGCCCCTACCGCTGCACCTTCTGCTTCAACAGCTTCTGGGCGAACCTGCCGATGCGCAGCGGCGACAAGGGCGGCAAGTACGTACGCCAGAGAAGTGTCGACAATGTCATCGCCGAGTTGCGTCATGCAAAGCAGCGCTGGGGGATTCGCTACGTCGACCTCGAAGACGATATCCTGACCGTCGACAAGGATTGGATCCGACGCTTCTCCGAAGCGTATCGCCAAGAGATCCGCTTGCCATTCAAGTGCCTGACTCATCCGAAGTACGTCGACGAGGACGTCGTCCGGTGGCTCAAGGAGGCCGGCTGTACTTGGGTGCAAATCGGCATTCAGTCGATCGACGATCATTACAAGTACAAGGAGTTGAAGCGCTACGAGAAGGTCGGCGACGTCGCCTGGGCGATCGATGCCTTCAACAAGGTCGGGATCTCCGCCAAGGGCGATCATATCTTCGGCAATCCCGGGGAACGGCTGGAGTCGCAGGAAGTGGCTCGCCACTTCTACGCTGCGCACACTCCGGCGCGGATCAGCACTTTCTGGCTGACCTACTTTCCCGGGCTCGAGATGACCGAGGCGGCGGTGGCGCGCGGCGACCTCAGCAGCGAGGATGTCGCCCGCCTGGCCCGCGGCGAAGTCGCCTTCTTCCAGAAGATCGACCAGAAGTTGCCCCCGCTCGAGCAGCGCGCCCTGCTCAATTACAAGAGCCTGTTCAAGATTCTGCCGGCGGTCCCGCGGCGCTGGCGCGATTCGGTCAAGGCAGAGTGGTTGACGCCCATCCCGGGCGCGGC